>CAWUOA010000187.1:0-6564 GCA_963923225.1 uncultured Planctomycetaceae bacterium | reverse complement strand
ATCATGCCCGCGGCCCCCGCCCCGCTCGCCGTCGGCAGCATCATCGCCCGCCCGATCGGCGTGGCCGGCGCGCCCGAGGCGGTGATCGTGCCCGCGGTGGCCTCGGCGCCGGCCTCACCCGCCGCCGAACCGGTCGTCATCGAGCCTGCCGTGATTCAGGCTCCCCCGGCGTCGCTGGCCAGCGACGCGGCGCCCCTCGCTCCCCCGGCTCCGCTCCCTGCCGTTCCGGTCCAGCCGATCCCCGTGGCGGAGGCCGTCACGACTCCCGTCGCCGCCGACGCGGCGTCCCCCGAGCCTGCGGACGCCCCCCTGCCGCCGGAGCCGGAGGCCTTCGCCGACCAGCCCGCCGCCGAGCCCTCCCCGCCGGCCGCGAGGGCCGACGCGATCCCGTCGGGTCCGGCGATCAACAATCCATGCTTCGCGACCCGGGTCCGAGGCTGGGGCCAGATCGACCGCTTCCCGGGCAACGCCTTCCGTCCGGGCCAGGAAGTGATCGTCTATTTCGAACTCGATCGTCTCCGCATCCGTGCCGACGGCGCCGGACACACCACGTCCATCGACACCGCCTTCCGCCTCCTCGACGTCAGCGGCGGCCAGGTGGGGCAGTGGACGTTCGAGCCGATCGAGGAGACCTGCCCGTCGCCGCGACGCGACTACTTCGCCCGGTATTTCATCCGCATCCCCCAGGATGCCAAGCCGGGCCCGCACCGCCTGGAGTGGAGCGTGACCGACTCGGTCGCGGGCGCCACGCGACAGGCGCACCTCGATCTCGAGGTCGTGCCGGCGCCGTGAGCGGCTACCGCCTCGCCGAACCGCGGCCGGGGAGATAGGCATCGGGCAGGCCGGTCGACCCGGTCCGCGCCGGCTGCTTGGCGTCCTCGCCCGGACGCTGTCCCGCGGCCGACGACGGCGTCCGCTGACGCCCCTCCGCGGCAGCGCCCCTCGAGAACGCCGAGAGGGGACGCTGCGTAGCGCTCGTGGCCGAGACCGGCGTGATTCCCGCGGGCGCCACAGCGGGAGGCGGGCTCGTCTGCCGCGTCGCGTCACGGGCGGCCGGTGCGCCGGCCGTCGGAGCAGGCACGGGAGCGTCGGAACGCGGCAGCAGCGAATCGGGATTCGTCACGGCGGCCGGCGCGCGTCCCGCCGGCGGCTGGATCGCACCCGGGGCGGGCGGGGCTGTCGCCTTCTCCGGCGACGCGTCCGCTGCGGGCTTGGCGCCATCGGCGGCGTTCTTCGGCGCCGGGGCCTTCACCGGCTCGGGCGGGGCGGGCGACGACGCGTCCATCGGCAACGACGCCGGCGCGGCGGCCGTCGGCGGGAACTGCTCGAGCTGGAGGAGGTCGGCGATCGCCACCGCCCCGTTCCAGCGTTCCAACTGCGAGTCGACGTAGGCCAGCTCCGTCTCGGTGAGGATCTTCTGTGCCTGGAGCAAGCTCAGGAACGTCACCTCGCCGCGGGCGTAGAGCGTCTGCGTGAGCGTCACCGTCTCGCGGGCCTTGGGGAGGATGTACTCCTCGTACCAGTCGACGGCGCGCTGGGAGGTTCGATAGGCGGCCACCGCCTGGGCGGTTTGCTGGGCGAGGTCGAGCTCCACCATCCGCAGGTCGGCCCGCGCGGTGGCGATGTCGGCCCGCGCGGCGCGGATGTTGCCCTGGTTGCGGTCGAAGAGCGGCACCGCCATCATCACCTGGGCGAGCCCCTGGTCCTGGGCGGGCCCCACCTGGCGCTGGTAGCCGCCCATCAGGTTGACGTTCGGGATCGGCTGCACGACGGCGCGTTCGAGCGCCCACTGGTTGCCGGCGATCTTCGCCTCCGCCGCGCGGGGGAGGGCGTTCTCGCGGGCCACCGCCTCCTGCAGCTGCTTGAGATCGAAATTGGGCAGCTCCTGGAAGAGATCGGCCTCGAGCGTGTCGATGTCGACCCGCGGCAGTCCGATCGCGGCGGCGAGCTCGCGGCGGCCGGTCTCGATGAACACCGTCGCGTTGAGGAGCCGGACCTCCGCCCGGTCGCGCTCGATGCTCCAGAAGAGGACGTCGGCCTTCGTCCCCTCCCCCGCCTCGGCGAGCTGGCGGCCGATGTCGTAGGAGCGTCTGGCGATGTCGAGGAGGAGCTTGTAGATCTCGAGCCGGCGTTGGGCCACGAGGAGCTGGTAGTAGGTGCCGCGGACGCCACGGAGGACGTCGAAGCGGGCACGGATCAGCTCGTACTCGGTCCGCTGGACGTCGCGCAGCGCCGTCTGCTGCTGGAGTCGGAGCTTGCCGCCGGTGACGATGTCCTGGGCCACCGTGCCGCTCCATTGGCTCTCCGGACCGGCCATCTGCGGGCTGAACCCCGCCATGACCGGATTGGGATAGAGCCGCGCCTGCACCGCCTTCCCGCGCGCCGCTTCGACGGCGGCCCGGGCCGCGAGGAGGCGGGGGTGGCTCCGCTCAGCCAGTGCCACGAACTCGTCGAGCGTGCGGGGCGTCGGGCCGTGCAGGCCAGGATCGGCGACGTCGAGGGACGACTCGGTCGCCCGCGCCGTCGCCAGCGGCACCGTGCCGGCCGGGAGCGTCATCCCGGCCATCGTCCCTTCGGTCAATCCGCCCGCGGGCGGCTCCACGGCGGCCCCGTCGCCTGCGAGGGCGAGGGTCAGGGCGAGGGCGGCGAGGGGGGGACGACGTCGGAATCGGGGTGACATGGTCTCGTCCGGAGTGCCTGGTGGGAGTGCCTCCACCACTGGCACATCCCCGAGAATCGTCAATCCTTCGCCAGCCG
Organism: uncultured Planctomycetaceae bacterium; assembly: GCA_963923225.1. GTDB lineage: Bacteria > Planctomycetota > Planctomycetia > Pirellulales > UBA1268 > QWOP01. The sequence goes on along the minus strand of CAWUOA010000187.1, from coordinate 3,807 downwards.
CTTCAGAAAACCGGACCGGAGACGCCGGACCGATCGCCATCGGAGAAACCGGGGAGGAATGGGTACATTGGGCCCTCGCGCATCCAGCCCTTCCGGATCCTCCCCTTGTCGCTCCTCCGTGCGGAAAAACTCGAGAAGTCGTTCCATTCCGCGACGGGCGACGGCGGCGGGGTGATGGCGGTTCGCAGCGTCGACATCGCCGTCGAACAGGGGCAGTTCGTCGCCATCACCGGGGCCTCCGGCTCCGGCAAGAGCACCCTGCTCCACCTCCTCGGCGGCATCACCCGCCCCACCTCCGGCCGGGTCCTGCTCGAGGGGGTCGATCTGGCGTCGCTCGGCGACGAGCAGCTCGCCCTCCTCCGTCGCCGCCGCATCGGGTTCGTCTTCCAGCGCTACAACCTCCTGCCGGAACTGTCGCTGGTGGAGAACGTGTCGCTGCCGCTGGTACTCGACGGCAGGCCGTCACGGCAGTGCGACGACGCCGCCCGGGCGGCGCTCGAGACGGTGGGGATGGGTCACCGGGCGGACCACCGGCCCGACTCCCTCTCCGGCGGCGAGCAGCAGCGCGGGGCGATCGCGCGGGCGCTGGTCACCGGGCCGGCGATCGTCCTGGCCGACGAGCCGACCGGCGCCCTCGACTCGGAGAACTCGCGCCGGGTGGTCGATCTCCTCCGCCGGATCGTCGCCGATCACGGTCAGACGGTCGTCCTCGTCACGCACGACCCGGGCATCGCCGCCGCCGCCGGCCGCTGTGTGCGGATGGCCGACGGCCGGGTCGTCAGCGACACCCTGCAGGGGGAGCACCGCCTCCAGGACTCCGGCGGGGCGTCGGCCGGTCCGGCCCGCGGCGGGGACACCGGCAAGCGCGGCCGGGGGAAGCCGCCGAAGGGACGACGCCGATGAGCCTGGGGCTCCTCGACCTGCGCCGGCTCCTCATCCGCCAGTGGACGCGGCGCCCCGGCAGGGCGCTGGCCACGGTGGCGAGCGTGGCGGTGGCGGTGGGGGCCGTCGTGGCCACCTGGGTCTCGGCCGACGCCTCGCGGGCCGGTTACAAGAAGCTCACCTCGGCGATCGAGGGAGTTCCCGCGGTCGACATCCTCTCCCGCGCCGGGGGCCGCTTCGACGCGGGCGAACTGCCGCAGCTGGCCACGCTGCCGGGCGTCCGTGCGGTCGTGCCACTCTTCTACCGGCCGACGCTGCTCCGCGTGGGCGAGAAGCGGGTGCGCGAGATCGCCGTGGGGGTCGACGCCGCGAGGCTGGCGGCGATCGGGCTGCTCGAGATCGGCCAGGGACGGCCCTGCACCACGGAAGACGAAGTGGTCCTCGACGAGTCGCTCGCCAGGAGCCTGGGCAAGTCGGTCGACGACGAGATCCTCCTCTTCGCCCGGCGCGGCATCCGGCGGATGCGGGTCGCGGGGCTCGCCGTGTCGTCGTCGATGCGCTGGTTCGGCGAGGGGGCGGGGGTGGTGGTCGACATCGGGGCGCTCGAGTCGATGTCGGGCGCCTCGGGTCTCGTCGACCGGGTGCGCGTGGCGCTCGAGCCGGACGCCGACCGCGGCGCGTTCGTGGCCGCCGCCGGCCGCGCGCTGCCGGAGACGCTCGTCGCCGAGGTGCCGGCCGGCCGGGCGGCGATGGCCGAGGACGTCATGCACTCGGCCGATCTGGGGCTCGACTTCGTCACCGGACTGACGGTGGCGATGAGCTGGTTCATCGTCGGCAACGCGATGCTCATGAACGTCACCGAGCGGCGGCGTTCGCTGTCGCTGGTGCGCGTTCTGGGGGCCAGCGGCCGGCAGATCCGCCGGATGATCACCCTCGAGGCCGCCCTCCTCGGCGCCTCGGGAGCCCTGCTCGGCGTCCTCGGCGGCCTCGCCGCGGCGCGGCCGATCGCGGCCGGCATCTCGCGGTCGTTGCAGGCGCCGTTCGAGGGGCTCGTCGTCCATCCGGCGATCATCCCGGCCTCGGTGGCGATGGGAATCCTCGTGGCGGTCGCGGCCGCCTGGTGGCCGGCCCGACAAGCGGCGCGGATCGATCCCCTCGAGGGACTCTCGCAGGCCCCTCCTCCCCCCGCCCGCGGCGTGCCGTGGCGGCTGGTCGGCGCGGCGCTGGTGCTGTGGGTGTTCACGGTGGTGATCCTGGCGCTGGTGCTCCTCGAGCGCCTCCCGCCGCGCGCCGCGGTGCCGGCGGGAATCGCCATGCTCCTCTCCTTCGTGGCCACGACGCCGGTGATCCTCCCGCCGATCGCCCGGGCCTGCGCGGCGCTCGTGCCGGCCCGCTTCCGCATCGAACGTGAACTGGCCCTCGAGCAGATCCTCCGCCAGCCGGTGCGGACGGCGCTGACCACCGGCGTGCTGGTCGTCGCGGTGAGCAACGGCATCGGCCTGGGCCACGCGATCCGCGACAACGTCGAGGACATCCTCGGCTGGTACGCCCGGCTGATGCGCGCCGACTGGGTGCTGACGCACGCCGGGATGGTGAGCGCGGCGGCGACGGGCGAGGGAGGGGGCTCCCGGGCCGCCGAGGAGGACGTCCGCGAGCTGCCGGGCGTGGCGCGCGTCGACGTCATCGGCATCGCCACCGGCAGAGTCGCCGGGGGAGCCTGCGTGATCGTGGCCCGCGACGTTCCCGACGACGCCCCCCTGCCCCTCGACCCGGTCGGCACCGACGAGGCCGCCGTGCGGGCGGCGCTGTCGCGGGGCGAGGCGGTCGCGGGCACCGTGCTCGCACGGCGGCTGGGCCTGGCGGCCGGGGACGAGCTCCAGGTGGAGGTGTTCGGGCGGACGACGAAGGTGAAGGTGGCGGCGCTGGTCGTCGACTACACCTCCGGCGGCGCGTCGCTCGTGCTGCGCCGCGACGCCGCCAAGCGGCTCTTCGGCCTGGAGGCTGCCGACGTGATCCTCGTCACCGCGGAGGCGGGGGCGGCGGAGTCGCTCCGCGGCCCGCTCGACGCGATCGCCGAGAGGCGGGGCATGTTGCTGCGGAGCTTCGGCGACGTGAAACGCTTCGTCGACGGCATCGTGGGGGGCGTCGTCGGCTCGCTGTGGGCGATCCTCGGCCTGGGATTCGTCGTGGGGAGCCTGGGCGTCGCCAACACCGTGACGATGAACGTCCTGGAAAAGAAGCGGACGCTCGGCCTGCTCCGCGCCGTGGGGATGACCGGCCGGCAGGTGACCGGCGTGGTCGTGCTCGAGAGCGTGCTCCTGGGACTCTCGGGCGCCCTGATCGGCCTCCTCGGCGGGCTCACCACGGCCCTCTTCATCCAGTATTCCAGCCAGCCGCTCCTCGGCCATCCCATCCGGGCCACGCTCCGCCCGTCGGTGATCGCCGTCAACATCGCTGCGGCGGTGGTCGTCACCGCGGTGGCGGCCTGGCTCCCCGCCCGTCGCGCCGCCCGCCTCGATCTCCTCGAGGCGGTGTCGGCCGAGTGACGCCTCACGCCGGCTCGAGCCCGGCGAGGGTGCCGGTGGAACTGGCGAAGCGGTCGGCCTCCACCCCCAGGCCCTGGAGCATCGATACGAAGAGGTTCGCCAGGGGCGGCGCCTTCCCCGGCTGGAAGACGAGGTGGCCGGCATGGCGGAATCCGCCGCCGGCGAGGAGCAGGGGGAGATCGGTGTTGGAGTGGGCGTTGGCGTTGCCCATGCACGACCCGTAGAGGAGCATCGTCCGGTCGAGGAGCGTCGAATCCCCCTCGCGCACCCCGTCGAGCTCGGCGAGCCATTCGCCGAGGACGGTGAATTGCTCCTCCTCGACCCGCTTCAACTCGGCGATCATCTCGGGGCGGTTGCCGTGATGCGTGAGGGAATGGGT
>CAWUOA010000186.1:0-6566 GCA_963923225.1 uncultured Planctomycetaceae bacterium | reverse complement strand
ATCTGGCGTCAGGGCACGCTCGACGACTTCGAGCTCAAGCTCCGCTACAAGATCGAGGGGGGCAACAGCGGCATCCAGTACCGCAGCCAGGAGCACGGCGACTTCGTCGTCGGCGGCTACCAGGCCGACATCGACTCCGGGCCGACCTACTCCGGCATCAACTACGAGGAGCGCGGCCGCGGGATCCTCGCCGAGCGGGGCCAGCGCGTGACCATTGCCGCCGACGGCACGAAGAAGGTCGAGGAGATCGGCAACAAGGAGGAGCTCCAGAAGGTCATCAAGCAGGGTGACTGGAACGACTACCACCTCGTCGCCAAGGGCCCGAAGCTCTCCCACTTCATCAACGGGAAGCTGATGTCGGAGACGATCGACGAGCAGACCGGGAAACGCGCCGAGAAGGGGATCCTCGCCCTCCAGCTCCACGCCGGCCCGCCGATGGTGGTGCAGTTCAAGGACATCCACCTCAAGCGCACCAAGCTCGCCGACGGCCGCAAGAAGCTGGTCCTCGTGGCCGGCCGCGCCAGCCACGGCCCGGGCGAGCACGAGTTCCGCGCCGGGGTGAAGCTCTTGGAGAAGTGCCTCGACGCCTCCGGCGAGAAGGTCGTCACGGCGGCCTACTACGAGGGCTGGCCGACCGACCCGACCGCCTTCGACAACGCCGACGGGATCTTCTTCTTCGCCGACGGCGGCGGCGGCCACCCGGTGCTGCAGAGCAACCGGCTGGCGATGGTCGACGCCCTGGCCAAGCGCGGCGTCGGCATCGCCTGCCTCCACTACGCCGTCGAGGTGCCGAAGGAGAAGGGGGGCCCCGAGTTCCTCAATTGGATGGGGGGCTACTTCGAGCCCCACTGGTCGGTGAACCCCCACTGGACGCTCGCCAAGACCGAGCTCGCCAAGGACCACCCGATCACGCGCGGCGTGAAGCCCTTCGAGACCAACGACGAGTGGTACTACCACATGCGGTTCAAGGAGCCGCAGTCGAAGGTGGTGTCGATCCTCTCGGCCGTGCCGCCCGACTCGACGCGCGAGCGCGAGGACGGCCCCCACAGCAACAACCCCACCGTCCGTGCCGGCAAGGGGAGCCGCGAGGTGCTCGCCTGGGCCTACGAGCGTCCGGAGGGGGGCCGCGGCTTCGGCTGCACCGGCGCCCACTTCCACCGCAACTGGGCCAACGACGACTTCCGCCGTCTGATGCTCAACGCCCTGGTGTGGACCGCCGGCCTCGACGTCCCCTCTCCCGGCGTGGCCAGCGCCGTCTCCGCCGACGACCTGGCCGCCAATCTCGACCCCAAGGGGAAGTGATCCGGCCGGGCTGATCCATCGCGGGGCGGGCGCGGCCGCGCCCGCCCCGCTCTTTTTTCACGCTCGTGCGCGATCGCCTCGCCCTCGAGTCCTCCGCTCCCCTCCCCTGCCCTCCCTCCTCAAGGAAGCTCTCCCCATGCCCAAGCTCACGGTCGAAGGCGTCGGTTCGTTCGAGGTGCCCGCCGGCAAGCGGCTGGTGAACGCGCTGGTCGACGAGTGCGGCATCGATCAGCTCCATGCCTGCGGCGGCATCGGCCGCTGCACCACCTGCCGGGTGGAATACGTGGCCGGCGAGCCGGCGGCGATGACGAAGGCGGAGCAGGACGTCCTCGCCGCCAAGGGGATCACGACCCCGGGCGTGCGTCTCTCCTGCCAGATCGCCTGCGACCACGACATGACGGTGAAGGCCACCAGCCGCCTGGCCGGCTCCGGCCGCGTCGACTCGGGGCGTCGCCCCGCCGACTGCCTCGAACCGCAGCCGGTCGAGTGGGTGAAGCGCGGCTGAGCCGGCGAGGATCACGCCCTTTTTCAACGGCCCTTCGCCCGATCGGGCGAAGGCCTCACCCGCGGTCACCACCGCCTCCCGACGTCGACGACGCGAACTCGCACGAAGGTCGCATGGAACTCGCCCGCATCCTGCGTGATCTCTGGATCATCGACGGCCGCATCGGCGTCGTTCCGAAGACCGCCGGAATGGGCTGGTCGGATTACCTCGATTTGAACCAGTGGCAGGCCTTCGACCGGCTCCTCGCGTGGCGAGCGAATCCAGCGATCCTCTCGCGACTCTTCCACTACACGCTCGACGAGCGGGTCGGTGATCCTCGATGGACGGCTCTCCTGGCCGATTCCTGCGACGTCATGGTGCCGTTGTGGGACGCCTTGCTCTTCGAGACCCGCCTCGAATGGCCCGATGACGCGGATCACTACTGCTACTGGGATGCGCTGGACGAGTTGGCCGGCAGGGCGCCGCCCGGCCTCCGACGGGATCATCGGCTCATGATGGCGCAGCGGCTGCTCTCGCTCCGCTTCGTCGAACCATGCGGCTTCTTCGCGGAGCGCGATGAGTTCACCGAATTGGCGGAACGGCTCGCCGGTATGCCCTTCGACCGGATCGCGGGCCATCCATTGGATCCGTCCCTGGTGACGAGGCGCGACGCGTTCACGGCGATTCTCCTGGGCGGCGACGTCGAGGCAGTCTTGTCCCGTCTCGATGCGATCCGCGTTCAGGAACCGGCGGCGGCGGCATGCCTCGCCGCCTATCTCCTGCGCGGCTGGCGAATCGAAATCCTGACCGGCCCCGAGGCCCTGGCAGCCATGCCGGGCTTGCCTGTCCACGGTCTGACGGGATCATCGCAGTTCAAAGTCAAAAGAAGGGTGGCTTCGCCCGCAGACCCCAGGCTCTCCCGCTGGCTCGCGGAAACCATGCCCGAGGTGGCGATCCTGCGCGAGATCGACACCGGCCGGCACACCGCCGAGGACCTGGACGACGCGGATCGCATCGTCACGGGAATCCTGGACGAGCACCCGGAATGGATGCCGGGGCTGGAGCGTGCGCTCGGCGGATAGTCCCGATCGGCCCGATCGATCGATGACCGAACGGAAGCGTCCCCCGGACGCCCCTCACTTCGTCCCGAAGAGCTTGAGCACGATCCCGGCGAGGTCGCGGGCGTGGAGGGGCGTCGAGCCGATGACGTCGGGCCGCGAGCTGACGAGCACCGTCTCGTGCGGGTCGTCGGCGTCGATCGCGCCGTGCGAGCCCTTCACGAGGGTCGTGTCGAGCGGGATCCCGAAGGGCATCCCCGGCGGCGGCGGCGCGGTGCGGTCGATGAACAGTTCGAGCGGGTCGTAGCCCGGCTTCCTGTGGATGTCGATCGTGCGGGCAAACGACGGGGCCTTGCCGTCGCCGAACCACCATGGATAGGCCTGCCACGAGCCGGCCGTGCTCTCGATCACCACGTCGCCGCAGCGGCTGGCAAGCGCCGGCACGGGGGTGTCGGAGAGGCCGGCGCCGATGAGGGCGGTGCCCGAATAGACCTGCTTCACGCCGCGCCGCTTGTCGAAGAGGGCGTGGATCTGCGCCACGAGCTCGTCGCGCTTGTCGCGCGACAGGCCGAGCTTGAAATAGACATGGCTCACCTGGTGGTCGGCGAGGGCCCAGGCACGGCTCTCCTCGAAGTCGATCAGCTCCCCCTCGGGGGCCTTCCGCACCGCGAGCAATCCCGCCTCGCGGAGGACGCGGTTGGGGAAGATCGCGAAGGAGACCGGGCGGATGCGGTATTCGCCGGCGACGAGCACGGTGAGATTCTCGACACCGACCATCCGACCGACCTCCTCCACGAGGCGGCCGATCTCGGCGTCGAGCTCGCCGCAGGCGGCATGGGCCTCGGGGCTGTCGGGGCCGGTTCGCTGCGCCGCGTAGTCGAGGTGCGGGAGATAGACGACCGCCAGGTGGGGCGGCTCCGCGGCGGCGGCCTCGAGGAAGCCCGACACGATCCACCGCGTCGAGTCGATCCCGGCCAGCGGCCCCCAGAACTTGTGGAGGGGGAAGTCGCCGAGCTTCTCCCGGAGCGAGCCGTAGAGCGGCTCCGGGTTCGTGTGGCACCACATCGTCTCGCTGCCGTCGGGATTGTGCCTGGGCGCCGGCAGGCAGACGAGATCGGCGGAGGCGTGCTTCGACTGGAGGAGGAACCAGGCCGCCGTGCGCAGCTCCGGCCGCTTCGCCTTGAGTCGGTCCCACACGCGCTCGGCCCGGTGGCAGGAGTCGGGGCTGATCCACATCTCGAGCTCGTGCGCGGCTCGGTCGTAGAGGCCGTTGGCGAGGATGCCGTGCTTCTTGGGCGTCGCGCCGGTCGTGAGCGTCGCCTGCACCGGGCAGGTGAGGGCCGGGAAGGAGGGCTCGAGCGGCACCTTCCCCCCGAGGGCGGCCAGCGCCGCGAGGTTCGGCATCCGCCCGAGATCCTCCTCGCGCAGGCCGGGCACCGAAAGGAGGAGGACGTGCGGCGCGGTCATGGGGGGGATCCTGTGGCGGGGTGTGCGGGGAGGGCCGCCAGATGGCGGGCGAGGAACGTGGCCGACTCGGCGGCCGTATCGAGCCAGCGATGCGATTGGCGGGGAAGTTCGACGTGCAGGCCGCCACGGTACCCCGCCGCGGCGAGCGCGGCCAGCAGCGGCGGAAAGTCGACGTCGCCGGTGCCGAGGGGGAGATGGTCGTGCCGGCAGGCGCGCATGTCGTCGACGTGGACGTTGACGATGCGTCCCGCCCGGCGGGCGAGGTTCGCGGCCAGCGGCCACTCCCCCATGCATTCGAGGTGCCCGAGATCGACGGTGAGAGCGACGACGTCGGGGCGGCCGAGCCGATCGAGGAGCCGATCGGCCCGGGCCATCGTGTCGATCACCATCCCCGGCTCGGGCTCGAAACCGATTCTCACACCGAGACGGGCCGCGCGCTCGACGACCGGCCCGAGGGCCCCGGCGAGCCGGTCGAGGATCGTCGGTTCGTCGGCGCCGTCGCGCGCGGCCCCCGACCAGAGCGAGACGCACGACGCCCCCAGGAGGGCGGCCAGATCGCAGGCACGCTCGAGGAACTGCGTGCGCCTCAGACGCGCCACGGGGTCGGCGGAGACGAGCGTCGGCTCGTGCTTGCGGCGCGGGTCGAGGAGATGACGCGCGCCCGACTCCACCACGCAGGCCATGCCATGCCGGGCGAGGAGCCCGCGCCACGCTTCCGCCTCGGCCGCGACTTCCACCGGGAGGGCGTCGCCTGCGAGCGCCGCCTCGGAGGCGATCGCGCCGAAGAGGCCGTGATCGGGCGTGAGGGCGAGCGAACGGTAGCCGAGCTCGGCGAGCATCGGCACGGCGTCGGCGGCGGGGAGATCGCCGATGGAGTTCGTGCTGAAGCCGGGGAGCATGGGACGAGAAGATCAGGTGGGGGGGATCGAGCGACGGAGGAGGAGGAACGGTGCGAGCATCGCGAGCACCACCACCGCCCAGGGCTCGCCACAGGCGGCCAGGACGAGGATCGCGTCGAGGGTGATCAGCGACATGATCGAATTGCCGACCGCGGCGCGGACGCGCTTTGGCGTGGGCTCGAGGACGCCGAGGAACCCCCGGAGGAGCACCGACGCCGAGACGAGCGTCCACAGCGCCCCCCAGGCGGTGAGCCGGTCGATGCCGATGCCGGGCCGCGGGCCGTCGCCCCAGGGGATGCCACCGGAGGCGCGGGCCGCGAGCACCGTGCCCAGGCCGGCGAGTGCCAGGCCGGTGGCCATCACCGTCAGCCCGCGCACGAGCAGCGCCCGCTTGCTCGTCGCGGCCTCGTCCCTGGCGTAGATCGTGATCCCGGCCACGTAGGCGGCGATGCCGAGGGGGAGGAGCCAGTGGGCCTCGAGGTGCGGGCCGCCGGCGGCCGTCATGCCGAGGAGCCAGTTGAGGCCGCGGCAGGCGCCCATCACCGCCGGGCCGGCGGACGTGCTCTTGGCATGGCGGTCGTAGAGCCAGATCGCGCCGGTGAGCAGCGCGCCGACCAGGGCCGTGGCGGGGGAGCCGGAGACGAGCGCCGCGGCGCAGGCGCACAGCCCCCCCAGGGCGAGGAGCCCCTGGCCGACGATCGCCGCGGAATGCAGGTCGATCCGGCCCGACGGCAGGGGCCGCTCCGGCCGCTCCTTCCGGTCGAGGGCGACGTCGAAGACGTCGTTGAGCACCATGCCGGCGGCGTAGAAGGCCCAGCCCGCGCCGACGGCCCAGGCGAGTGCCGGCGGCAGGGCGACCTTCTTCAGGCCGGCCACCACGAGATAGCCGGCGAGCACGTCGGCGATGGCCGTGGCGTGGTTCGGGAGGCGAAGGAGGCGGGCCCAGTCGAGGAGTGGGTTCGCGGGGAGACGCACGGGCTTGCCCATCGGCTCATCCGATGCCGACGCCGGCCCGGGCGGCGCTGGCGAAGAGGTAATCGCGGGCGGCCTTCGCGGCCTCGTCCGGCTTGGAGCGGTAGGGATAAAGCTCCACCGTGACCCAGATGTCGGGGGTGTGGGTGGCGATGGCCCGGAACACGCCGTCGAAATCGATCGCCCCTTCGCCCGGCACCAGATGGTGGTGAACGCGCGTGGCGGCGATGTCCTCGAAGTGATAATGCCGGGTGTGGGCCTTCATCTTCGGTACCCACTCCGCCGGATCCTCGGAGACGCAGTAGGCGTGGCCGATGTCGAAGTTCAGGCCGAGGGCGGGATGGTTCACCCGCTCGGCGAACTCGAGATACTGCCCGAACTTCT
>CAWUOA010000185.1:0-6575 GCA_963923225.1 uncultured Planctomycetaceae bacterium | reverse complement strand
GTGCGGCTTCCCTGCAGAGTGCGGCTTCCCTGCCTGAGCGCAGGGGGGAACGGCGAGCCAGGCGTGCTCCGGCTGGGCGTCGGCCACCGCACGCGGCTCGAAGACCGCCGCGCGGCCGAGCCTCCCCGACAGCCGATCGAGCAGCCGCTCGACCTGCGACTCCGCCGTCGCGTCCTCCTCGCCGAACAGCGACCGCTGCCGGCTCGCCGCCGGCCCCGCCGCCACCACCTCGACCGCCACCCCTTCGATCTCCTCCGGGACGCGCGTCCGCGACAGACGCAAGCGCACCAACTCCACCAGATGGCGCACCGACGCGCTCGGCCGGAACAGCCCCACGTCGACGACGACCGGCGGCGCGGCCGGCGTGGCCGCCGCGCCACCGGCCGGCCCCGCGGCCCGCCCCGGCCGCTCGAGCCGCACCTGGAATGCGGTCACACCACAACCGGCGGCGACGAGCGGCCGCAGGCAGCTTCCGAGCAGCTCCTCGATGCAGGCCGCGAGCGGCTCCTCCGTCGCGCCGCGGAGCGAGAGGGGGAAGTCGAAACTCCGCGCGGCGTGCGGCAACTGGCCGTCGCGCGGCACGTCGAGCGGTTCGGCGCGCGAGCCGGTCCATTCCGCCAGGCGTCTGGCGAGGAGCGGCCCGAACCGCGAGGCGAGGCTCTTTGGCGGCAAGCGAGTCACGCCGCCGATCGTGTCGATCCCCACCTCCGCCAGGCGCGTAAGCGACTCGCCGTCGAGGCGCAGGCTCCCGGCCGGAAGCGCGTCGAGCGCGGCATCGCCGCCGGGGGGAACGACGACGTGGCGCCGCCTCCGCGGACGTCCCCTCTCCGCGCCGCGATCGCCGGCGGCGGGAGTGGGTGCCTCCGCGACCGTCCCCTCCGGATGCGGCGTTGGCAGGGACAACGCCGTGGCCACCGCCTCGACGTGGTGGGCCGCGGCCCAGGCGATGCCGATCGTGTCGGCGATCGCCGCGCGGGCGTGGAGGCCGCGGGCCGCGAGCGTCCAGACGGCCGTGCGGGCGAGCCGTTCCTCCCCACCGAAGAACGCCGCCGTCGCCGTGACGTCGAGGCAGAGACACTCCGGCCGTTCCTCGGGCAGGCAGGTCTCCGGCGCCACCGCCGGCGTGAAGCGGCGGCACCAGCGGGCGAGCTCCAGGAGCGCCACCCGGTCGGCGGCCGGGTCGTCGTGGTCGATCCAGGCGCGCTCGCAGGCGTGCCTGCCATGGAGCATCGCGAGCAGGGCAAACGCCTCGGCGAGCGTCATGCCCGGCTGGATCGATCCCGCACCGATCCCCTGCCGATCCCGTTCCCCCCGACGCACGGGCGGCTCCGCCCAGCCCCAGCAATCGACGGTGACGAGCCCGCGCGGCTGCCGGCGGACGACGAACACCGGCACGCTGCGGAGCGCGGGATCGGCGAGGAGCCGGCGCTGCACCGGATAACGGGGCAGCCAGAGCGTCAGGAAGCGCGGCACTGCACCCCTCCCGGCAGCGTGCGGCCGTCGGGCCGGACGGGCCGGCCATCGCCGCGGCCGCCGCGTTCGCCCTCGGGCGCCACGGGACTGCCGCTGCCCTCCGCGCCCGCGCGATCCCCGCGGCCGACACGTCCGTTCTGGAACGCCTCTCGACCAGTGGCGAACGCCTCTCGACCAGTGGCGAACGCCTCTCGACCGGTGGCCAGATCGAGTGCCACCTCCGCCGCGCGCGCGTCGGGGGGCCCTTCGCAGGCCCACGGCCCCTCCACGAGCCTGACGCACAGCCGCCGCACCGCCAGCGACGGCACGAGGCGCACGGCAGGGGGGGGCTCCCCCGCAGCGCCGGCGGGCGCCGGCCGCAGGCTGCCGTCGAGCGAGTCGAGCGTCGTCACGGCGAGCCGGGCCTGGGCCCACGACGGCTCGCGGCGGGCCTGCGTGGGACGCACGAGCAGCCCGACCGCGCCGCCGGCACGGGCCCCCACCTGCCAGCGCCGCAGCGTCGTGCTCGTCGCGCGCTCGGGCCAGGCCACCACCGCCGTCACGCCAGGACAGCGGAGCGCCTGATCGATCGCCCAGATCTCGTCCTCGTCGCGCGAGGGGCGGACGACGACCAGCGGGCCGGTGCCCCTGGATGACATGAAGCCTTTGACGCTGCCGGCGTGCTTCGCACTCCTCGACTCGGACGCCTGATTCGCCGCCGCGAGCCAGGCCAGCAGCGCGGGGGGATGGAAGCGGCCGCGGCGATCGACGACGACGAGCGTGCCGGCCAGGCCGGCACCGGCCGAACCATTGCCGGCGATCCCGGCGCGGGCCGCGAGCAGGCGGCAGGCGACGGCGAAGGCCAGCGACGCGGCCCCCGACGCCGGCCCGCCGATCCATTCGACGAGGCTCCCGCGACAGACGCCCCCGGCGGGCAGGAGCCGGTCGAGCCCGCGGAAGCCGCTGGAGACGGGCGTGCCCTGCGACCCAGCCGGTGTCGCCAGGGCCATCATCCGTGCGAGCCTCGGCAAGGGCGACAGCGGATCGGTGTCCGGGGCGGCCTCGGCAGGCAACTCCCGAGGGGCCTCTGCACCGGCCCCTGGACCGGATGACGGGTGTGTGTCGTGGGTCGCCATGGCCCCTGCCTCCGCGCGTGAGTGGACGCGCGTACAGTATCCATCGGCCGAGCCACCGTCAACTCTCCAGCCCGACATCGGGAGGCCGGTCGCGGGGGCATCCGGTATCCTCGGGCCGGACCTGTTCCCGCGTCGCGAAACCGTTCCCCCGAACCGCGGTCGGAAATGCCCCCCTCCCCATTCGGTCGCTCTCTCGCCGTTCTCGCCGTCGGCACGACGTTGCTGCTTTCCACGGCCCGGTGGGTTCACGCTGCAGGCCCCGACTTCGCCACCTTCGCGCGCGACGACTCGCCGCGGATCCGCGCGAAGATCGACGTCGGCGACCGCGAATGGCGGCAGATCGAGCCGACGCTCTGGCATCTCTCCACGACCCACGCCGAGGCCCTCTCGGCCCTCGGGCCCGACGAGCGGATCGAGGCCCTCGCCGACCTCGCCGACTTCGTGGAGCGGCTCCGCGACGGGCATGCCGACGACCCGGTCCTCGCCGACGGCCGGCAGGTGATCGGCCTGCTCGATCCCGACCGTGGCCTCGAACCGAAGGAGATCACGACCATCGCCGGGGCCTACGGCGCCGCCTCGACGGTGTGGAAGCAGGGGCAGGGGGGGGCCACCGGACCCGACACGAAACGGGCCACCGCCGAGGGCTTCCTCGCGGCGGTCCACGACGCCGCCCGCTCGGGCGAGCCGACGACGATCGTCGTCCTCGGCCACGGCCTCCCGACCGAGATCCAGAGCTATTCGATTCCCGTGGGCCACCTCGCCGCCGCGCTCCTCGGCGGAGCGGCCCAGCGCCGGGCAAGGGAGGGGAGCGATGCGGGGGACGGCGTGTCGGCGGCCGCCGACGCGCCGAGCAATGGGAGCCCTCCCGCCATCGACCTGGCCAACCTCGTGCTCGTCTGCGACGACTGCTTCAGCGCCGACTTCCTCGAGAACCTCGCCGCCGCGATCGAGCAGGGCTGCCGGCGCCGTGGAGCGAGGCTCGCCGCCCTCCCCACCTGCATCGCGGGCACCAACCGCGATCGCTACGGCCTGGCCGACGTCGGCGAGAAGTTCGTCCCCCACTTCTGGAAGGATTGCATCGAGCTGTACTACGTCCGCCAACCGCTCCCCGAGAAGGTCCTCCTCGCCGATTTCTTCGAGGCGGTCGACAATCTCATGTACGGCTACGGACGGGCGCCGATCGTCGAGGACGGCAAGGTGGTCGGCTACCGCCTGGTGAACCCCGACCTCGTCCAGGATCCGGTGGTGTTCGTGTCGCTCGACGACGCCGAGATCGCCGACCTGCGCCGCATCCTCCGCCTCCCCGCCGACGCCCCGCTTTCACGCCTCTTCGACATCGGCTGACGGCCCGCTCCCTCGGCAACGCACCTTCCGGGAATCCCCTCATGCTCCGCCGCACGCTGCTCCTGGCCGCGCTGTTCCTCCCCGGCACGCTCGCCGCCGCGGCCGAGCTCGACTTCCCCGGCGCTACCACCGACTCCTGGCACGGCCACGAGCGCCGCTCCTTCCGCTTCGAGGGCGCCGACGCCTGGGTCGTCGTGCCGGAGAAGCCGCTCCCGGGCGATCCCTGGAGCTGGTGCCTGATGTTCCCCGACGCCTTCACGGAACGCTGCGCGGCGCCGGGGCTCGTGGCGCGTGGCTTCCATCACGCCTTCCTCGACGTCGGCAACTCCTTCGGCAGCCCGGCGGCGGTCGCGAAGCTCGCCCGCTTCCACGACGAGCTCGTGCGGCGCGGCCTCGCCCCCAGGCCCGCCCTGATCGGCATCTCGCGCGGCAGCCTCTACGCCCACCGCTTCGCCGCCGAGCATCCGGAGAAGGTCGCCGTGATCTACGGCGACGCCGGCGTCTGCGACTTCCGCAGCTGGCCCGGCGGGATGCTCGCCGGCCGGAAGGGGAAGGGGAGCGCGGGGGACTGGGCCGAGCTCAAGCGGCTCTACGGCTTCACCGACGACGCCGAGGCGCTCGCCTGGAAGGGCAATCCTGTCGACACGCTCGACACCCTCGAGAAGGCGGGCATCGCCCTGATCCACGTCGTCGGCGATGCCGACGACGTCGTCCCCCCCGACGAGAACGCGCTGGTGGTGGAGGCCCGCTACCGAGCCCTCGGCGGCACGATCGAGGTGATCCACAAGCCGGGGGTGGGCCACCACCCCCACGGGCTCGACGATCCGGCCCCGGTGATCGACTTCATCCTCCGCCACGCCGCGGCGAAGTGACGGCCGCTCATTCCTTCGACGCCCAGGCCTTCGGCAGCGCCGCCACCGGAGGCACGCCGAGGACCAATCGGTAGAGCGCCGGCAGGACGAAGAGCGTGAACAGGGTGCTCGTGATCACGCCGCCGATGACCACCGTGGCCAGCGGCCGCTGCACCTCCGCGCCGGTCCCCTCGCTCACCGCCATGGGGATGAAGCCGAGGCTCGCCACCAGCGCCGTCATCACGATCGTCCGCAGCGACCCGGCGGCGGTCTCCTCGATCGCCACGTCGCGGGCGGTGCCACGGGCGAGCCGCTCGCGGAGGGCGCTGGCGAGCACCATGCCGTTGAGCACCGAGACGCCGGAGAGGGTGATGAACCCGACCGCGGCCGAGATCGACAGCGGCATCCCCCGCGCCGCCAGGGCCCAGATGCCCCCCACGCAGGCGAAGGGGACGCTGACGAAGAGGAGCGTGGTGTCGGCGGCGTTGCGGTAGGTGAGCCAGAGCAGCGCCACGATGAGCAGCAGCGCCAGCGGCACGACGATCGTGAGCCGCTTCTGGGCCCGCTGCATGTTCTCGAACTGCCCGCCCCACACGACGCGGAAGCGCCCTTCCGGGAGATCGACTCGCTGGTCGATCGCCGCTCGGGCCTCGGCGACGAAGCCGCCGACGTCACGGCCGCGGACGTTGCACTGCACCACGACGCGGCGCTCGCTCCACTCGCGCGAGACGTACTTCGGGCCGCGGATCGACTCGATGTCGGCGACCCGGCCCAGCGGCAGGATCTCCCCGGCCGGCGAACGGAGCGGAATCGTGGAGATCGCCTCCGGGCCTTCCCGGCGCCCCTCGGGCAGGCGGACGACGACGGGGAAGCGGTACTGCCCCTCGACGATCTGTCCCACCGCCTTCCCCCCCACGCTCTCGATGACGTCGAGAACGTCCTTGGCAGAGAGGCCGTAGCGGGCGATCTCGTCCTGGCGGACGGCGACTTTGAGGATCGGCTGGCCGGTCACCTGCTCGACGGCGACGTCGGCGCCCCCGGGCACCGTGCGGATGACCGCCGCCACCTCGGCGGCCTTCGAGACGAGCGCGTCCAGGTCGGTGCCGAAGACCTTCACGGCGATGTCGGCGCGGACTCCGGACACCATCTCGTTGATCCGTTGCTCGATCGGCTGCGTGAACCAGACGATCTGGCCCGGAATCCCCTCGACGACGCCGCTCATCGCCTCGACGAGCCCGGCCTGCGTGCGGGCGGCCTTCCAGCGCTCCCGTGGCTTCAGCGCGATGAACATGTCGGTCCCCTCGAGCGCCCCGGCGTCGGTGGCCACCTCGGGCGTCCCCACCCGGCTCCACACCCGTTCCACCTCGTCCGGGAAGGCGTCGAGGATCGCCCGCTCGAGCCGCGTGTTCATCCGCACCGACTCCTCGAGGCTCGTTCCCGGGGCCCGCATGATCCCCAGGACGATGTCCCCCTCGGAGAGCTTCGGCACGAACTCGGTGCCGAGCGACGCGGCCCGCAGGACGGTGATCCCCAGCAGCACCACCGAGAGGATCGCGAGCGTCCCCCGCGCCGAAAGGCAGGCACGCAGCAGCGGCTTGTAGGCCGAGCGGAGGAGCCGCACCAGGAGCACGTCGTGCGAGTCGACGCGGCGCGGGAGGAAGTAGCTCGAGAGCACCGGCACGACGGTCAGCGAGAGGATCAGCGACCCGACGAGGATGAAGACCACCGTCAGCGCCATCGGCCGGAACATCTTCCCCTCCACCCCCTCGAGGGTGAGGATCGGGATGTAGAC
>CAWUOA010000184.1:0-6587 GCA_963923225.1 uncultured Planctomycetaceae bacterium | reverse complement strand
ACGCCGAGCGGGCTTGTTCGCGGCCGCGGCGCTGTGGTACCTCTCCCGCCCTCCGATCGATTCCCGCTCGCGGCGAAGCGTCCGTCCACAGTTCCAGCGAAGCGAAGCCTGCATGGCCCGTCGTCCCCACCGCCGCCGCGCGCAGCGCCGCCCCCCTTCGGTGATCGTGCCGATCCTGGTGGCCATTTCCGTGGGGACGATGACCTGGGCCGGGCTTTCCGCCCTCGGCGGCGGGCACGGACTCCACCGCCTCTTCCACCGGGTCGAAGGGGCGATCGTGCCGGCGCTCGAGGCGATCGCCGACGCCATCGCGCTGCCCCCCTCGGTGCTCATCGAGGAAGGGGCGATGGAGCCGATGGCGACCGCCACGATCCCCATGCCCGATCCGCCGGCCTCGGTCGCCCCGGCTCCGGCCGTGCCGGCGCCTGCCACTCCGCTCGCCCCCGTGCCGGCCCCGGCGGCCTCCGTCCGCGCCGCCGCCAACGAACCGGCCGAACTTTCTTCCGCCCCCGAGCATCAGAAGGCCCCCGTCGCCGAGGCGCCGGCTCCCGCCGGTCCGGCGGCGGCCACGGGCGGACTGGCCGTGGCGGGTTTCGAACCGACCTCGCCGCTGGCGCCCCTGGATCTCTCGAGCCCCCGGGCCACGCTCCGGAGCTTCCGTGACACGGTCGACCGCATCGCCCGCAACATCTCCGGCGGCCGGCTCACCGCGCACGGCCGCACCGAGAACCTGCATCTCATCGGGCAGGTGCTCACGGCGCTCGATCTCACCGAGGTCGCCCCGTCGCTGGCGGAGTCGAAGGGACGCGAGGCGGCCACCTGCCTCAAGGAGGTCTTCGATCGCATTCCGCTGCCCCCCGACACGGCGATCCCCGACGCGGCGGCGGTGAAGGCCGACTCGCTCACGCGCTATCGCATCCCCGGCACCGAGATCGTGCTCGTGCGGATGGAGGCGGGGCAGCGGCAGGGGGACTTCGTCTTCTCGCGCGAGTCGGTGAGCCGGGCGGAGGGCTTCTTCGCCCGGGTCCGGGCGCTCCCCTACAAGCCGGACGCCGGCAGCCCGGGCCTGTACGACGCCTACGTCACCGTCGGCGGCAACTTGTTCCCCGAGTCGTTCATCAGGAGCCTGCCCCACTGGGCCCACGCGGTGGTCCTCGGCGAGACGGTGTGGCAGTGGTGTGCGGCGTCGCTCCTGGCCCTCGCCTTCGGCTTGGTGGCCCTCGTCGCCTGCCACCTGCCGCGGATCTTCCGGCCGGGGTGGATGCGGTCGATCGCCAGCTTCTCGCTGCCGGCGGTGCTCGCGGCGGGGAGCGTCGTCGCCGACTGGCTCCTCACCGCCCAGGTGCGTCTCACCGGCGACAGCCTCATCGCCGCCAAGCTCGGCCTCCGCCTCACGCTCTACGCCGGCGCCATCGCCGCGGTGATGGCGGTGATGGACCGGGTGACGGAACTGCTCGTCCGCGCCCGCAGCCGCCGCGGCGACGGCATCGACATCCAGCTCCTCCGTCTCGGCTGCCGGGTGTGTACGTTCGTGGCGGTGGCCTGGGTGGGGATCCAGGCGGCCGACTCGCTCGGCGTGCCGGTGGCCCCGCTGCTGGCCGGTCTCGGCGCCAGCGGCCTGGCCGTGGCCCTCGCGGCCCAGTACTCGATCGAGAACCTCATCGCCGGCGTCGTCCTGTTCACCGACAAGCCGGTGCGGATCGGCGACGAGTGCCAGTACGGCGACGTCCGCGGGCGGGTCGAGCAGATCGGCCTGCGTTCGACACGGATCCGCGGCCTCGACCGGTCGCTCGTGACCATTCCCAACGCCGAGTTCGCCAAGGTCCAGCTGGTGAACTACACCCGCCGCGACCGGATCCCGATCAAGCTCCCGGTGCAGATCCGCCCCGACGCCTCGCCCGCCCTGGTGCGCGAGCTCCTGACCCGCTTCCGCGATCTCCTCGCCGACCATGCCCGGCTCGACCCCGGCTCGCGGCGCGTGCGGCTCACCGGCCAGTCGGCCGAGGCCCTCACGATCGAGATCACCGGCCTGGCGCTGACCAGCGACGAGGGGGAGATGCAGGCGATCCGCGAGGAGCTGCTCCTCTCGATCATGGACGAGATCGACCGCCGCCGCGCCGGCGTGATCGGCGACGAGCCCGCCTCGCCGGTGCTCCGCGCGGCGTGAGGGGCCGTGCATCCCGTCGCGCCGCCCGGCAAGTCACAGCGGCACGTCGAGGCCCGCTGCGGTCGCCAAGCGGTGCTGGTTCCCGTCGAATGTCAGGAACCTGTCGGCACCGATGACGATCGCCGCGGCGACATGGAGGATGTCGAATGTGCGGTGTCCGCCGGCGATCGTGTGGACCATCGACAACCTCCGGGCCTCGTCGACCACGGCGGCGAGATTGCATTCCCGGAGCACGATCCGGCCAGCGAGCCGATCGGCGTCGTAATCCTTCAGGAATCGCTCGGCATCGCCAGAGCCGACCGCCCGCCGCCATTCGGCGAATCGGACGGCGTTGGCCAATTCCAGTTCATTGAACGCCGTGACCGTCACTGCCGCACGTTGGGTCCTGATCCAGTCGATCGCCCGGGGGGAGTGCGTGTCGTCGGCGTAGAGAGCGAAAAGAAAACTCGTGTCGGTGCAGGTCACCATCGCCCGCTCGCGTCGTGGACGATGTCGGCGTCGTCGACGACGTGGCGCCGTGCTGCGGGGCGATCGCGCGTGAGGGCCGGGCTCGCCGACCAATCGACCGGTCCGCTCGAGTCGGGCCCCATGGGCACGAGCTTGGCGACCGCCTTCCCACGCCGAGTGATGACGATCTCCTCGCCGGCCCGGAGCCAGCGGAGAAGACTCGTATATCGATCGCGGAGGTCGCGGATCGTGGCTGTTTTCATGTGCGCCATTTTTTGGAGCACATCGTGGCGGTGTCAAGAAAACCGGGGTACGCCGGAGGCGCTTACCGCCCCAGGCGGAGGCGGACGAGGAGATCGTGGAGGGCCGGGCCGGCGGTGGGTCGTTCGGGGAGCGTGCTCGCGGCGGCGGCGTCGGCGAGGGTGGCGGTGAGCTTCCGGATCTCTCCGGCGTGGAAGCCGGCCTCGTCGTCGGGAAGCGTCTCCTTCTCCTTCCCCTGCACCTTGCGGGCGACGAGATCGTCGAGGAAGCCGAGCTTCGCCTCGGCGGCGAGGGGGGGGAGATTCGCCTCCACCGCGCCTGTGCGCATCAGCCGGATCCCGGTGAGCAGCACCCGGTAGGTGTAGAGCAGCGGCTTCACGCGGCGCGGCCGCTCCTTGTCGAAGAGGGCCCACTGCCGCGCCGCGAAGCCCTGGTAATGCCAGGCGTGGTGCCGCGTGATGCAGGCCGGGGCGAGGGCGAGGAGCTCCTCGTGGGCCGGCGAGCCGAGGACGACCAGCGGCGAGGTGAGCTGCTCGAGGACGTAGCCGTTGTTCTTGAGGAGGAGCCGGAAGAACTTCGCGGCGTCGTGCGTGACCAGATCGAGATCGAGCCCGCCGTCGAGCGCCGACCGCTCGATCGTGTCGGGGCCCCCTTCCAGACCCACCACCTCCTCGGCGGGCAGGAGATGGACGCCGCGGAGATCGTAGTCGGAGTCGGGGGAGGCGAAGCCGTAGAGGTGGGCGCCGCTGACGGTGGCGAAGAGGAGCGGACGCGGATGCGTCGCCGCGATCGCGCGGAGATGACCGAGGGCCGCCGGGCCGACGGTGCCCCCCGGGCCTCTGGATGCGGGCGCGTCGCTCACAGGAGATCCCTCACGCGGTCGAGTTCGGTCTGGATGGTCTTGAGCGCGGCGACGGCGCGGTCGGGATCCTCGACGCAGCCCGAGAGGCTGCCGTAGTGCGCCTCGAGGCAGTCCAGGAGCAGGCGGCGGAGGGCCTCCTCGTCGGGCCGGGCCCGGAGCCGGCTCTCGGCGCAGGCCCGCTCGAGCTGCCCCTCCTTCTCGGCGCACCAGGCGGTGAGGCGGTCGAGGCTCCACTCGCCGCGGCGGATCGCCTTGAGACGCTCCCGGTCGCGCTGCAGGTCGAGATCCTCCTCCACGAGGATCATCTCCACCTCGCCGAGGAGGCGGACGACGTGGTAGGCGAACTTCACGTCGTAGCCGTGCTCCGCCACGAGCGCCGCCCGCTTCCCCTGCGGGTGCTTGGTGGCGATCTTGTGGAGCTGCGCGTAGGCGTAGCCCTTGAACTTCGGCCAGCAGCCCTTGTGGAGGAACAGCCGCCGCCGCTCGCGGACGAGCGTGCCGACGGCGGTGCAGTGGAGGACGCACGTGGCCGGCGTGAAGAGGGAGTCGACGATGTTCGGGTTGTTCTCCATCGCCAGCTGGAAGAACTTCACGATCGAGTAGATCGTCAGGTCGTGGCTGCGGCCGGTGCCGCCGAGGAGGTCGGGGTCGACGACGTGATGGGCCTCGAATTGCTCGAAGCGGGGCTGGGGCGTGCCGAAGCCGGCGATCTCGCCGCGGAGGTGCGGGAAGACGTCGTCCTTCGGCGGGATGGCGAAGCCGTAGACGTCCATGTCGCTCGTGTCCCCGGAGACGCCGAAGGCGACGCTTCCCATGATCGTCTCGTAGGCGACGTTCCGCGGCAGCCAGCGCGGCGGCTTGACGAGGCCCTTGTCGGCGAGGCGTTCGAGGGTGCTCATGGATGCGTGGACGGCGCGGAATCGCCGGCGGGCCTCGTGCGGGGTTCGATTCGCCGCCCGGGGATCCGTCGCGGCCGTTCTCGAGGGCCTGCCCGCTCCCCCTCCGCCGAACTGTATCATGCTTCCTTCGTGGTGCCGATCCGACGGCGATGCGGCGCTGCGGTGATGCCGGGAGGGGCCAGGCCCGCCATGTCGCTCGACTCGTTCCTCCGGAATCTCTTCGACCACGGCCGCGTCGTCGTGCCCTCTCCCGGCACGGGCGAAACGCCGGAGGAACTGGCCGCGTCCGCTGCGGTGCTCGAGGCGTTCGAGGCCGACTGGACGCTCGACTTCCCCGGGGAGGCCCCCGCGTGGAGCGTGGACGCGGCGCTCTACGGCGCGTGTCTGCTCTACCGCGGCGCCCAGGGAGCGGTATTCCGCGATCTCGGCGAGGAGACGCTCCGGGCGGGCTTCGATCTGCCGATGCCGAACGACGCCGAAGGGGCGACGGCCCAGTATTCGGTCGACCTGGCGCTCCGCTTCCTCCCCGACCTCCATCGGATCGTGCGGGCCGTCTCGGCATCCGACCCGCTCGTCGCACTCCTCGATCGGGTCGCCTGCCGCTGGCCGCTTTCCAGCGTCGGCGTGCCGGGCGCGACGCCCGACTCGCTCGGGGCCATCGCCACCAACCCCGACCTCATGCGGCTGTACGTCGATCGCATCCTGGCGGCCGGCGACCACGGGCGCCTCGACGACCCGCGGGTGGCGGAGGCCGCACGCCGAGCGATCGGCGCCCACGAAGAGCTCGTTCCGGCCGTCTCCCGACCGTTCGTCCCAGGTTCCTCCCCATGACCGTTCCCGCCGCCGATCCCCGTCTCGCACTCGCCCGCCGGCTTTCGACCGACGTGCTCGGCCCGCTCAAGTCGGCCTTCGTGGGCAAGGGGGAGATCGTCGACCTCCTCGGGGTGTGCCTCGTGGGGGGCGAGAATCTCTTCATCCTCGGTCCCCCCGGCACGGCCAAGAGCGCGATCGTCCACGAGTTGGCCCGCCGCATCGACGGACGGGTCTTCGACTACCTCCTCACCCGGTTCACCGAGCCGAGCGAGCTGTTCGGGCCGTTCGACATCCGCCGGCTGCGCGAGGGGGATCTCGTCACCAACACCGAGGGGATGCTCCCCGAGGCGGCGCTGGTGTTCCTCGACGAGCTCCTCAACGCCAACAGCGCGATCCTCAACTCGCTGCTGATGGTGCTCAACGAACGCGTCTTCCGCCGCGGCCGCGAGACGCGTCGTCTTCCCCTCCTCGCCGTGGTGGGGGCGAGCAACCGCCTCCCCGAGGACGAATCGCTCGCGGCCCTCTTCGACCGCTTCCTCCTCCGCGTCCGCAGCGACAACGTCGCCGACGAAGGGCTGGACGACGTGGTCGAGGCGGGGTGGCGGCTCGAGCTCGGGCGGGCTCCGGTGGCCGCGCCGATGGGCGTTGAGGAGATCCGCCGCGTGCAGTCGATCCTGCCGGAGGTGGAACTGTCGGCGGTCCGCCCTCGCTATCTCGACCTCGTCCGAGCGCTGCGGCGGGCCGGGATCGCCGTCTCCGACCGCCGCGCGGTCAAGCTCCAGCGTCTCGTGGCGGCAAGCGCCGTCCTCTGCGGCAGGCTCGCCGCCAATCCGACCGACCTGTGGGTCATCCGCCACGTGTGGGACACCGAGGAGCAGCGCGAGCCGATCGCGGCGATCGTCGACCGGGCCATCGAGCGGGCGGAGGCCGCCGATCTCGAAAGCGCCCATCCGCGGGCCCGCGGCAGCCTGCCGGACGCCGAGGAACTGGCCCGTGACATCGAGCGGGCCTCGTCCGCGCTGCGTGCCGGCGGGAGCGGGGCGGACCTCGCCGTGTGGCGCGACCGGCTCGGCCTTCTCGCCGCGCGCACGGCGTGGATCGAGGACGGCGCGAAGCGGGCGGGGCTCGAGGCGCTCCT
>CAWUOA010000183.1:0-6607 GCA_963923225.1 uncultured Planctomycetaceae bacterium | reverse complement strand
AGAGCCACGCCTACAAGAACGGCAACACCTACTACCTCTGCATCGACGACGCCCGGTTCATGAACCACTCCTACGACCCCAACACCCACGAGAAGGGCCAGAGCAGCATCGCCAGCCGCGACATCGCCGCCGGCGAGGAGCTGACGTGCAACTACGGCAACTTCGACGACAGCAAGAAGCACCTCGACTACTGCAAGCCGCAGGACGCCTGAGCCCCCTCCCCCGTCCACCCCACCTCCCGCCTCACGGAACCACGCCATGCCCCGCCTGCCGCTCGCCGCGATCCTCGCCGCCTTCCTCGCCCTGCCGGCCGCCGCCGACAACTGGCCCGACTGGCGCGGTCCGCACCACGACCACACCGCCGCCGCCGCGGGGATTCCGCTCGACTGGTCGAAGGAGGGGAAGCACCTCGCCTGGCGGACGCCGCTGCCGGGCCAGGCCGGCGCCACCCCCTGCGTGTGGGAGAAGAGGATCTTCCTCACGAGCAACGACGGCGACGATCTGGTCGTGCTCGCCGTGGCGGCCGGCGACGGGAAGATCCTCTGGAAGAAGAAGGTCGGCTCGGGCAACCAGGACGCCCGCTCGGGCGAGGGCAACTCCGCCTCTCCCTCCCCGTCGACCGACGGCAAGCACGTGTGGAGCCTGTTCGGCACCGGGATCCTCGCCTGCCATACGATCGACGGCGAAGAGGCGTGGCGCGTCGATCTCAACGAGCGCTTCGGGAAGGTCGACCTCCAGTTCGGCCTCACCTCGACGCCGGTCCTCGATCGCGGGGCCCTCTACCTCCAGCTGATCCACGGGCCGATGAAGCTCGACGACCAGTCTCGCACCGGCAAGGTGGTGAAGCTCGACGCCGCGACCGGGAAGACGCTCTGGGAGGTCGACCGCCCCACCGAGGCCCAGTTCGAGTGCAAGCACTCCTACGCCTCGCCGGCGATCTACCGCGACGGCACGCGGGAGTTCCTCGTGGTCCACGGCGCCGACTGCACCACCGGCCACGCGCTGGCCGACGGCCGCGAGCAGTGGCGCTTCGGCCGGGTCAACGGCCCCACCGACACCAACCCCAAGCCGCACGATCCCACCTTCCGCTTCGTCGCCTCCCCCGGGATCGTGCCGGGGCTGATCGTGATCCCCACGGCGAAGGGGGGCCCGACGGTGGCCCTGCGCGTCGGCGACGCGCTCGCCGGCGACTGCTCGGAGAAGAAGGAGGTGGTGGCCTGGGTCCACCCGCGGACGCCCGACGTCGCCACGCCGCTCGTCGCCGACGGCCTGGTGTGGCTCCTCCACAACGACGGCAAGCTCGAGTGCCTCGACGCCGACACCGGCGCGGGCCTGTGGCACGAGCGGACGCACAACTCCCAGCACCGCTCGAGCCCGCTCCTGGTCGACGGCCGGTTGTGGTACGGCTCGAACGACGGCCACGTGACGGTGGTCAAGGCGGGCCGCGACTTCGAGCAACTCGCCTCGATCGACCTGGGGGAGCCGGTCACCGCCTCCCCGATCGTCGCCGACGGCGTGCTCTACGTCCGCTCCTACGACGCCCTCTACGCGATCCGCCGGGAGCGGTGAGAGCCGCGGCCTTCACCCGAGCCTGTCGGCGATCGCCCCGGCCAGCGCGTCGGCGGCGTCGGGATGGCGCCGCAGCCAGAGTTCCGGCTCGATGAGCTCGAGCTCCATCACGACCCATTCCCCCCCCGGCCGTCGCACCATGTCGACGCGTCCGTAGGCGGTGCCGGGCCGCGCGGCCATGGCACGCGTCGCGAGGGCGATCTGCTCGGCCGACGGATCGCAGGGGTGCACCGTGCCGCCATGGTCGTCCTGGACGCGGAAGTCGCCGGGGCGGGCGCGCTTGGTCAGCGCGTGGGTGAAGCGGCCGTCGATGACCACCAGCGTGTCCTCGCCATGGGCCACGACGTCGGGCTCGAACGGCTGGAGGAGGAACGCCTCCTCGGCGAGGAGGGGCCCGACGAGCCCCTCCACCTCCCGGGCGCTGCCGCAGTCGAAGCGGTGGGTGTGCCGCGCGCCTCCCGACACGGCCGGCTTCACCACCCCCTCGGCCCAGCCGGTCTCGGCGAGGACGCGGGCGAGATCGAGCGAGCCGCCGCGCTCCACGAACAGGGTCGGCACCGTCGGCACGCCCGCCGCAGCGAGATCGGCGAGGTAGTGCTTGTCGAGGTTCCACTCCACGGTGGCGGCGTCGTTGACGAGGCGCGTGGCCGGGGCGACACGGTCGAGCCAGGCGGCGAACTCCGCCTGCCGGTCGTAGTAGTCCCACGTGGTGCGGAAGACGGCCGCCCGGAACGACGACCAGTCGACCGTCGTGTCGGCCCAGTCGACGCGCACGCCGCGGAGGCCACGCGACTCGAGGCCCCGCAGGAGCAGTCGGTCGTCGGCGAGGATGTTCGCGAGATACCAGTCGTCGGGCTCGGCCCGGCTCGCCACGTAGCGCCCGTCGGTGAGCAGGGCGACGTCGGCGTGGGGGTGGGGCATCGCGTCGTCTCCGCGGCGTCGCCGCCGGCCGGGGAGGCGTGCTCCCCGGCCGGGCGACGGTCGATCACTCGCCGCGACTCACCAGTCGCCGACGGCCTGGCCGTCGGCCGGATGGCAGACGTTGGCCCAGGTCGTCGGGTCGACGTCGCCGCCGACGGCCCGGACGCTGGCGTCGGCGAGGGTCACGTTCATCCCGCCGTAGTGGGGCGTCTGGGCGCGGGCGCCGTCGCAGCCGCGGACCCAGTTGGGGCTCACCTGGAACACCAGGCAGGCGGTGTAGCCGGCGGTGGCGGGGATCTGATCGGGGTCGTTGACGCAGAACACCGGCCGCCAGCGGGAGTTGGAATCGCTCCACAGGCTGCCGTCGGTGCTCGGATCGTCGGCGTTGCCCGCCGATCCGCAGGTGCCGTAGCGCTCGGCGACGATCACCGTCTTCGACGTCCCGTCGGAGAACGACTGCGAGATCCGGGCGTTGCCCTGCATGCGGGCATCGGGGGTGGAGGCGGTGGGGTTGCCGAAGACGTTGTAGTTGACGGCGTAGTTCCCCACGGCCCACTGGTTGGCGCCGCCGCTGGTGGTGGCCCCCATGCCACCGGGGCTCGACATCTCCGACGGGCAGAGGAAGGTGGGGATGGAGACCGAGTAGATCACCCCCGCGCCCGGCGCATTGGGCACCGGCGTGTAGACCGTGCGGTTGGCGAGGTCGAAGAGGGGGCCCTGCTCGACGTAGGGGAGGAGAAAGGTGAAGGCGGTGAAGCCGGTGTAGCCGCGGTAGCCGTTGCCGGCGAGGGGGGCGACGTCGCGGCTGGAGGGGGACGCCGCAGGGGGCAGGCCGCGCTTGGCGTCGTTGATCGACTGCATCGCGATGCCGATCTGCTTGAGCTGGTTCTTGCAGGACATGCTCCGGGCCGCCTCGCGCGCCGCCTGGACGGCGGGGAGGAGGAGGCCGACGAGCGTGCCGATGATGGCGATGACGACCAGCAGCTCGACGAGCGTGAACGCGGGGGCGAGCGACGATCGCGACGGATGACGAATCATGGATGCATGTCTCCAGTGCCTCTGCCAGCGGGCCTCCATCGGCTACCGGGCCGCCTGACCCGACCGCTGTGGCCGAAACGCCGACGGCGGCGAGGTTCCCCGCGCTCGGGGTTCCGCGCCGCCGTGAAAAGGGCGAACTGCCGCGGCGAAGCCTAACCGGCGGTGGGGGGCCTTGCCATCGCGGGTTCGACCATGCAGATCGCGTGCCGGGGAGGCTTCACCGGCCTGGCCGGACGCACACAAACCCTGTCCAGGAAACGAATTGTCGACAGTCGACCGGCCCGCCTGGAGGGCTCAAAAATTCCGGAAATGGGCATCGTCCGCATCGGCCGCGGGCCCCTGATCCTGGGGCATCACGATCCGCGGCCGACGCCGCTCGGTGACGCCGGGAACGCCGCCCCGCGTGCCCGGATCCGGACGCGCGGCGGGCCGGCCGCCGGCCCGGCCCCCCTGGCCGGTGCGCGGCGCCTCGCTGCCCCCCGACTCGGGCACGGTGCCTCCGGCCATCAGTCCGCGCAGCCTGGCGACGGTGTCCTCCAGGGTCCGGGCCTGATGTTCGAGCTGCTCGGCGGCCGTCGACGTCTCCTCGGCGCTCGAGGCGTTGCCCTGGGTGACCCGGTCGATCTGCGTCATGGCGACGCCCACCTCACGGATCGCCACTTCTTGTTCCTTCGCCGCCGTGGCGATCTCCGCCACCAGCAGGTCGGCGGCGGCCACCCGTTCGGCGATCGACGCGAGCGACTGCCCGACGTCGTCGCAGCTCTTCCCGCCGCGCCGACTGGCTGCGATCGAGGCCTCGATCTTGGCCGCCGTCTCCCTCGCCGCCGCGGCGCTGCGCTGCGCGAGCGAGCGGACCTCGTCGGCGACGACGGCGAAGCCGGCCCCCGCCTCCCCGGCCCGGGCCGCCTCGACGGCGGCGTTGAGGGCGAGGATGTTGGTCTGGAAGGCGATCTCGTCGATGTCCTTGATGATCTTCGCGACGTCGAGCCCGGACGCCTCGATCGACTGCATCGCCGCGGTCATCTGCTCCATCGTCGTGCGGCCGGCGTCGGCCGCCTGCCGCGCCTGCCCGGCGCAGGCCTTGGCCTTCTGGGCGTTGTCGGCGGTGCTCTTCACCATCGCCGAGATCTGCTCGAGGGCGGCGCTGGTCTCGGCGACGGTCTGCCCCTGCTCGTTGCAGCCGTGGGCGAGCGTCCGGCTGGCGGAGGTGAGCTGGCTGGCGCTGGCGGAGGTGTGCTCCGCGCCGTCCCACAAGCCGTCGGCGATGCCGGAGAGGGCGCGGTTGGTGTGGCCGATCCCGGCGTGGATCGCCGCGTCGATGCCGGCGAAGGCGTCGCGCGTGATGCCGACGGTGCGCCGGCCGATCCACGCCCCCAGGCCCGCCACCAGGAGAACGGCGGGCACGATCGTCCCCAGCCCCCAGGCGGCACTCCTCTGGGCTTCCTCGAGGGCCCGGGTGGCCAGACCGACGTTGTAGTCGACGTTGGCGCGGAGGGCGGAAACGAGCGTGGTGGTGGCCGGGTCGACCTCATCCACGAGGAGCTCCTGCGCCTCCTCGTCCGAACCGGCCGACGCCAACGCCACGAACTTGTCGGCGATCTCGACGAATCGTCGCCGCGCCGCACCGACGGCCTCGAAGCGACGACGGTCCTCGGCGTCGGACACCAGCGGCCCGTACGCCTTCTCCGCCTCGTCCCCCTCGGCCTTCGCCTTGGCGTAGTCGGTGGCGGCGGCGGCGCGAGCGACCGGCTGGTCGAGGAGCAGCGTGCGCCGCGCGGCGCGGACGCAGTGCGACACGCTGTCGTCGATCCGGTTGAGCGTCATCAGCGACGGCACGGTGTTGTCGGCGATCGCCTGGACGTTGCCGTACAGCGAGCGCACGAGCCACAGCGAGAGCAGCCCCAGCGCGACCGAGAGGAGGACGATGGCGGTGAACCCCTGCCCGATGCGGCGGGGCGTCTGGGCCGCGGCGGCCTTCGATTCCTGGATGGCGAGGCGGCGCTGCGAGTCGGCGTCGTTCATGGCGGGATTCCGGGGAGCCGGGGGACTCCGGCAACCCTAGCTCTGGGCCCGGGGCCCCGCAAAAAAAACCCCCGAGCCCCGGTCAGAGGGTCTTCCAGAGCCCGATCGTGCGGGCCGTGGGGACGCCGTAGGCGACCTCGATCGGCACGCCTCCCCCGAGCAGCGCCGCATCCTCCCCGCCGCCGACCGGCTTGAGAGCGGTGACGCGTTCGGCCTTTTCCCCCGGAACGTCCGCCCGGCTGGCAACCATCGCCACGGCCGCGGCCGCCAGCAGCGGCCCGAGCGCCCAGGTAGGCCGGGGCCCCCAGGTTTCGCTCGGGAAAAAGCCGGTTGTCGGGATTCGGGGCATCGACGCCGCTCCACGTGCGACACGCCGCCGGAAGACGCGTGCCGGTGGAAACCTAGGCCACGAAACGGCGCCGGGCAAATCGACCCGTCGGAGCCCCCCGGCCCCCCTCGCGGCGGAGGCCCCTGCGGCGCGGACCGGCGGGCGTGCCGGGAGCGGGTGGCGACCCGACTCCGCGGCTATACTGCCGGCTCGTTCCCGTCATCCCGCGCCCCATTCCGGCAAGAGGTCCAAGGTCCATGAGTGACGCCTACCGCAGGCTCGAGGTCTCCAAGCAGATCAACGCGGAGGTCGCCAAGTTCCGCGACAAGAAGATCCTCGACGAGACGGCGCTGGACGAACTGCGGGTGGAGCTCCTGCGCCTCATCAACGACCGCCAGGGGCTGAATCTCCTCCTCGACTTCTCGAACGTCGAGTTCATGTCGAGCGCGGTCCTCGGGCTCCTGGGGCAGATCCACCGCAAGATGGGGACGCTCAAGGGGAAGCTGAAGATGTGCAGCATCCACCCGCAGATCTACGAGGTCTTCAAGCTCACGAACCTGAACAAGCTGTTCTCGATCCACAAGGACCAGGCCGAGGCGATCGCGAAGTTCTGACGGCCACCGAGCCGTCCAAAGCCGGTTCTGACGGCCACAGAGCCGTCCGAAGCCGGTTTGACGGATCCCCCTCCTGTCTCTTATACACATCTCCGAGCCCACGAGACCAGAGAGG
>CAWUOA010000182.1:0-6624 GCA_963923225.1 uncultured Planctomycetaceae bacterium | reverse complement strand
CGCCATCCGTGAGGGGCTCCTGAAAGCGGGCGTAGTGAAAGCGTGGATCCAGAAGTCCGGCCCTCAGCGCGAATTGAATCGCGGTGGATCCGGTCTTCGGGAGTCCGAAATGAAGAATGCAATCGGGCATCGCGAGCGTGGGATTCGGCCGGGGGGGGAGGCGACGGTGATGCCGGAGATCGGTGCTTCGCGGCCCCGTCCGGCCGCGGCGAACGATTCAGTATCATAGCTCTCGTCCCATGCGAGCCCGTCACAAACTCCCTGCCCACGAGGCTCCGGGGCATTCAATGCCGCTTCCCACCGTCGACTTTCTCGGCATCGGCGCCCAGCGGGCCGGCACGACCTGGCTCCATTCCTGCCTCCGGCCCCATCCCCGGGTCTGGTTGCCACCTGGCAAAGAGCTCCACTACTTCGACAGGCTCTCGGGCCAGGGCCCCGGTTTCACGCGCGTGGGGAGCCTGTGGCGGGGCGTGACGGGCCGCGGCATCGAGTCGGTCGATTGGCGGACGAGAGTCGCCGGCTCGCTCCTGTCGGTCAGACGCCGGCACGGGCTGTCGGCAGCCGCTGCCCGCGAACTGCTCTGGGTCGCCAGCTTCTACGCTCCCGGCAGGAAGACCGACGCCTGGTACCGGCGCCTCTTCGCGCCGGGAGAGAACCGACTGAAGGGGGAGATCACGCCGGAATACGCCATGCTCGACGATGCCGGCGTGCGCCACGTGACCGGGATGTTTCCCAACCTCAAGGTGATCTTCATCCTCCGCGACCCGGTGGACCGCGCGCAGTCGATGTTCCATTTGCGGAGGAAGAACAATCGGCGCCGAGGCATGCCGCCGCCGCCGGACGTCATGCGGTTTCTCGTCTCCGATGCCTCGACCCGCTTCAACGACTACCTCCGCACGATCGACACCTGGAGCCGGTACGTGCCGCCGGACCGGTTCTTCCTCGGCTGGTACGACGACACCGTCGCCGACCCGCAGGCGGCCATCCAGCGCGTCGCGGCGTTTCTCGGCGTCGATCCGGACGAACCGAGGATGCTTCGCAATGCGAGCAAGGTCTTCAACGCCAGGGAACCGGGTGATCCATCGATTCCCCGGGAGGCGATCGAGGCGCTGGCCCGAGTCGAGCGCCCCCGCATCGCCGCCCTCGCCGAGCGATTGGGTGGCCATGCGACGACATGGCTCGATCGCTGCGACGCGATCCTCTCCGGAGGCGCTGCCGATGACTGACACGCGATCGATGCCCGCCGCCGCGGGCGGGTCCCCGACGATCTCGGTGGTGATTCCATGCTTCGATGCGGAGGCCCACCTCGGCGCGGCGATCGCGTCGGTGCTGGCCCAGACCCGGCCGGTGCTCGAGGTGATCGTCGTCGACGACGGCTCGACCGACGACTCGGCCCGCATCGCGGAGTCGTTCGGCCCGCCGGTGCGTGTCATCCGCCAGTCCAACGCGGGGGAATCGGCGGCCCGCAACCGGGGGATCGAAGCGGCCCGCGGCGAGTGGGTGGCCTTCCTCGACGCCGACGATCTCTGGCTCCCGCACAAGCTCGAGCGGCAGGCGGAGGCGATTCAGGGCGCCGCCGAGGACGTCGTCTGCGTGTACTGCGATTTCGTCCTTTTCGGCGAGGGGATCGAAGAGCGGACCATGTCGCTCCCGTCGCGACACGAGTCCGCCCATCCCCTGCGTGACATGCTCGTCGGGTTCACCGTCCATGTCGACACGGCGGTGGTGCGCCGCGGGGCGGCGCTGCGCACGCCGTTCCCCGAAGGCATCCGCCACGCCGAAGACGTGGTGTTCTTCGTCCTCCTCCGCTCCCGGGGGCGTTTCCTCCGCGTTCCCGAAGCCCTCGTCCGCTACCGCCGCCATGCCCCGCAGCAGAGTCAGCAACCGGGCCACCTGGTGCGGAGTGCCGCGACCAGGCTCGAGTGGCTGCTCTCCCGTCCGGATCTCTTCACCGCCGCCGACGAGCACGCGGCCCGCGCGACGTTCGTGGAGCGTCACCTCGACGATCACCGGCGGGCGGAGGAGTCGGGGGACCGGGGGCTCGCCGACCGGATCGCCGCCACGCTCGTCGAGATGGCAGGCCCCTCGAAGGATCTGCTCCCCGAGCGGTTGGCCAGGGCGGGGCGGCAAGGCTGACCCGACGCCGGGCGCGAAAAAGGCACGTGCCGAGGCCGCCTGTCAGCGAGTGCCTTCGACCCGTCGCGGATCGGCGGCGTTCAGGCCGGCGAGCCTCGCCACCGCCCAATTCACCAGGTCGGTGCGGGAGAGATCGCCGCCGATCGACTGGATCAGCTTCGAGAGGAACTCCTTGGCCTGTTTGATCTGCCCTCGCTGGAGACGGAAGTCGATGGCGTGCCCGGCGGGACCGATGTCGGCCCCGCTGGCGGCGACGGCTTCGTCGAAAAGGCTCTCCGCCTCCTCGGCGTTTCCCAGGACGATCGCTCCCCGCGCGGCCAGGAGCGACCGGGCAGGGCCGTCCGCGGCGTTGTCCACGGCGCTCGCGATCGTCGCTCGTGCCGCTGCGGCGTCGCCGCTGGCCATCTGCCATCTGGCCAGCCACAGCCATCCCTCGGGATTGGCCTGATCCGACTCCGTGGCGCGCCGGAACGCCTCGCCGGCCTCTCCGCTCCGACCGGCCCGGGCGAGGACTCGCCCCAGCCACACGAGCGTCGCCGCGTCGGCACGCTCGACGTCGATCGCCCGCAGCGCGAGCGCCGCAGCCGAATCGGTGCGCCCCGCGCCGAGTTCCGCCTCGATGGCGGTACGGGCCGCCCCGCCCAGCGTGGCCGGGGCCACCGTGACGCGGACCAGATCGGCTTCGGCGAACCGGCCGGCACGGACGAGCGCGGCGACGAGGTCGCGCGAGAGCGGAGCGTTCACCGGCCCGCAGGCGCGCGCCTCGATGAGCCGGTCGAGAACGGCGGCGGCGTCGCCGTTCATCACGCCGACGTCGGCGGCCAGCGCCGCGACGGCCTGCCATCCCGGCCTGTCGTTGGAAGCCTCGACGAGGAGTGTGCCCGCCTCGCGGAGGAGTTCGGCTTCGTCGGCGGAGGGCCGGCGCGGGGGTGCGACGGCGCCCGGGGCCGCCGGCACTCCTCCCCTCGCCGCGGCCACGAGCGACGCGGCCCTCGCCAGGCGGGCGCGCGGGGTGTCGGTGCCCTCGATGCGCGCCACCTCGCCGGCCGCCTCGGCGGCGGCGGAGGCGTCCCCCGCCCGGCTGGCGAGCAGTGAGAGCGCCAGCGGCGCCCGGAAGTCGTCGGGGTTCCGCTTCGCCGCCCGCCGCCACAGGTCGCGGGCCGTGTCGTTCGACCCCGCGGCGGTGGCGTCCTCCGCGAGCACCTGGAGGACGTCGACGGCGTCGGCCGCATCGGGAAGGGCTTCCGCGAGATCCGCCACCCCGTCGAGCCAGGCGTCGTCGCCGGGCGCCGCGCCGAGGCGTTCGGCGCGGGCCAGCGCCACGAGCACCGCCGGAGCCCGGCGCGCGAGCGGCGACAGGCGATCGAAGGCCTCGCGTGCGGCGGCGCTTCCCTCCGAGTCGGTGACGAGTTCCAGCCGACGCGCCTGGAGGACAGGCGACTCGCCCCCCCCCTGCTCGGACTCGTCGAGCGCCGCGATCGCGGCGGCGACGTCCCCCGCCGTGGCCAGTGCCTCGGCCCGCACCAACGTCCCGGCCCAGGGTCTCGCTTCCGTGATTTCCCCCGCCAGCTTCTCGAGAGCGGCCCACTGTCGCTTCGCCACCGGACGCGACCGCTCGACGACGATCATCGACGGAACGACGTGGGAGAGGAACGCAGCTCGGAAGGGTCTCCCCCGTCCGTCGGGCGATCCGTATTCGTCGTCCACCCGGCGGTTGAGTCGGTCCGCCGTGACCGACGCCTGGTCGGTGCGGCCGAGGGCGAGTTGGGCTTCGGCGGCGCGCGCCAGCGCGACGTTGCCGATCTGCCCGGCCGCCAGGTTCCGCTGGCAGGCGACCAAAGCGAGGTCGTGATCGCCGAGCGCCGCGAGGCAATCCGCGAGTTCCATGTCCAATCTCGGCTTTCCCCCCTTGGAGACGAGCCCCCGGCACCGCTCGAGGCACCGAGCCGCCTTGGCCCATTCCCGACGAAGGTGCGCCACGCGGCCCTCCAGGATCGACACGGCCGGATGGTCGGCCCCGAGCCGTTCCCGGGCAGCTCCGGCGAGCTCCGCCAGACGCCCGAGAGTCGCCGAGTCGATCGGCATCGCGACGAGGAACAGGAGAAACCTCGGTTCGTCGGGATAGCGTTCGAGCCCCTCCTCCAGCAAGGCGCTCGCACCCTCGGCCGATCCGATGTGCTGCAGATGGCCCGCGGCCGCCAGGAACAGCGCCTTGTCGTCGGGGAATGCCTCACGGGCCGCGGCGAAGGCGGCGGTGGCGGCCGCGGGATCGGGGCCGGCGGCCTTGGCCTGGGCGTCGGCGAGCAGGGCCCCGGCGCTGCCCGGGGCGATTTCCACGGCGCGCGCCGCCGCCTCTGCGGCTGCCGCCGGGTCCTTCGACGCGAGCTTCCACCGCGAATAGGCGAGCAGCACCTTCGGATCTTCAGGATGGACCCGCAACGCCCGTTCCACCACCGCCCCGGCCACTTGAGGGTCGTCTCGCTTGTCCCGGAGATGAGCGGCGAGGAGAACGTAGGCTTCGGCGGGGGCGACGCGGGGCCCGTCTTCGGCGGCGAGGAACTTCCGCGACCGGGGATCGAAGCCGACGAGGCGGCCGAGGATCGTCTCCACCCGCTCGTCGTCCTGCGTACCGATCCAGGTCTTCGCGAGCGCCAGATCGAGCGCGTCGGCGTCCGGATCGCCCTCCTCGAGCGCCGCGCGGGCGACGAGGAGATGCTCGCGGGCTTCTGCGTGCTTGCCGCCGGCGAGCTTGAGTTCGCCGAGCCGGCGGCGAACCGCAGCGCTGTCGGGCCGCTGGCGCAGAGCCGATTCGGCGGCGGCGAACGCCGCCACCACGTCGTCCCTCCGTTTCCCCGGAGCCGTGGCCCCCTCCAGCAGCAAGAGCGCGTACTCCTCCAGGGCGACGGCGTCCGGCCGCGGCCCCGCGCCCTCGAAATACTCCCCGTATCGTTCGATCGCCCCGACGGCGTCGCCGGCGGCCGCGGCGGCGCGTGCCGCCTCGAGCGCCGCCGCCGCCTTGGCCGCCCGACGCTCGCCGACCTGGCGATACACCGCGGGCACGGCGACGGCGAGGAGGCCGAGCAAGCAGACCAGGGCGATGGCGACCAGGAATCGTTTCATGACGTGGCTTCTCGTCCGTGGGATCTCACGCTCACTGCGGTTGCCGGGCGGCGATGCAGACGCCCACCCCCGTGGGGACGCGAGACGGTCGAATGAATGGCCTCGAGGCGGTCGGCGAACGTCGCGCAGGGATCGGCGGGAACCTCCCTCGCCACGCGTGCGGCGGCCTGTCTGCCGATCGCCTCCCACTCGTGACGACGCTGCCAGGCCCGCTCCATGGCGGCGTCGAAATCGTCCTCCGTGGCGGCCCCCGCGACGAAGCCCTCGACGCCGTCGTCGACCAATTCGGCCGCTCCCCCCGCCACCGCCACGATCGGCGGCCGGCCGCAGGACATCGCCTCGACCTGCGCCAATGCCAGCCCCTCGGCGCGGGAAGGGAGCACGAGGGCGTGGTGGTCGCCCCAGACGGAGGCCATGTCCGCGACATGCCCGTGGAACCGGACGTTCGAGAGGCCCAGATACTCCGCCATGGCGCGGAGCCCTTGTTCCATCGGCCCCTCGCCGTAGAAGTCGACGTCGATCGGGCGGCCGCGCCAGCGATCGCGTGCGAGGACGTTGAGGAGGACGTCCTGCCCCTTCTCCTTGGGCCACATCCTCCCCACGCACGCCAGCCTGAACCTCCCCCCGCTCGGCTCCGGCCAGGGAAACGGACCCGGGCTGGACAGCGCCGTGGGGTTGGAAACCACCTCGGCACGCTCGATTTCCGTCCCCAACTGCTGGGCCGTGATCCGCAGGTTGTGACGGGAGACGAAGAACACCCGCCGCGCCCCCGCGAAGGCGTCGCGGTAGACCCGCCGCAGGGAGTCGAACGGCCATTCGGTCTCGGACGACTTCTGGCAGACGATCACGTAGGGCACGCCCGCGGCCCGGCAGATGTCGGGGAGGTTCACCGGGGAGATGCCGTCGTAGGACCCACCCTGGGAGACGACGGCGAGGTCGGCCCGCAGCCGCCGCAGCTTGAGCGACAGCCACAGATTGCGGGCATGGTAGGCCGGGCCGGCGACGCGCGGCCAGAATCGCCACACCGCGTCGGGGGCGGCTTCCTCGATGCCCCGAACCTTGAAACCCGCCACTCCGATACCCGCGAGGCGAAGGGCCTGCCAGCGTGGATGGAGCGACCCCCAGGGCCACGGCCGACTCCGCGTGGCGTCGACTCGGAAGCCACGCCTTCGGAGCTCGAGCGCCGCACCGCTCCACAACTCCTCGCTGCCCCCCCAGAGGAGCGGGCAGGAGGTGAGGAACACGATCCGTCCCTGACGGGATGGCGTGACGACCGGCGCGGGCGACAGCGGTGAGGATTCGACGGTGGGCACGACTCGGAACGATCCTTCGCTGCTCGGCAAATCCTGATGGAAGTATCGGTCAATC
>CAWUOA010000181.1:0-6651 GCA_963923225.1 uncultured Planctomycetaceae bacterium | reverse complement strand
CCGCCGGTCTCGCCGGCGACGAGCCCCGCCACCACCTCGCCGCTTTCGAGGACGCAGGTGGAGGCCTGGTACCCAGGCTGGATGTCGGCGTTGGGATCGAGGATGTTCGCCAGGAGCCGCTCGGGGGTGTGCTCGATCACGGTGGCGAGATTCGGGCCGACGTCGTGGCCGAAGGCGCCGCGGCGGTGGCAGGCGGCACAGACGCGCAGGTACGTCTCGCGGCCGCGCGTCGCGTCGCCACCAGCGTCGAGCGCGGCGGCGTAGGCCGCCACGACGTCGCGGCGGGCTGCGGTCGCGCCGCCGGCCAAAAGCCCACGGGCCCGTGCG
Organism: uncultured Planctomycetaceae bacterium; assembly: GCA_963923225.1. GTDB lineage: Bacteria > Planctomycetota > Planctomycetia > Pirellulales > UBA1268 > QWOP01. The sequence continues at coordinate 6,324 of CAWUOA010000181.1, read as the reverse complement.
GCGAGCGCGGCATCGGGGCTTCCGAGGAGACGGTCGCGCTGCTGGAGTGCGAGGCTGCCAGGCGCGAGGACGCCCGTCTCCACCCGGTCGAGCAGATCGACCATCCATTCGGGCCGCGAGAGCCAGGCGTCGACGGCACGCGAGCGTGACTCCGGGCCCAGGCCGGGCCACGCGCCGGCGAGGGCCCCGGGGACGCCCGCCGCCCCCGAGCGGGCCAGAGCGTCGATCGCCGCAGCCTGCAGCGCGGGCTCCACCCTCGGCACGAGCAGCGCTGCGAGAAACCCGACCGCGGCGTCGCGCGTCTTCGCCGTGCGGGCCAGGAGCCGTGCGGCAGCGAGGCGGGCGTCGGCCGGCTCGCCCGAATCGGACGCGACGGCGCCGGCGCGGGCCAGTTCGTCATCGAGCGCGGTGAGCGTCTCCGGGGAGGCGTGCATCGCCCAAGGATCGGCCCCGACCCGCTGCATCGCGGAAAGGACCGCGTCGAGCGATCGCACGCGGCTCCCCTCCGGCGCCCCGAGGGCCCCCTGCAAGAGCGCCGTGACGGTGGCCGCGTCGTCCCTGGCGACGGCCATGCGGAGAATCGCGTCACGGTAGACGTCGGCCACATCCGGGGCGGCTCCCGCGATGGCGCGGGAGAGCGCCTCCGCGTGGGGCACGGCCGAGGTCATCACCGCGGTGCGGAAGAGCGGATCGGCATGATCCGCAAGCGCGATCCGGGCGAGGGCCGCACCCGCCTCCGGTCCGCTCCACTGGCCGCAGGCGAGCGCCACCGCGAGACGGACCTTCGCGTCGGGATCGGCCGCCATCGCGCACGCGCGGCCGCGCACCAACGCCGAAGCGTCGCCATCCGCGAGCGTCACCGCCACTTCGCGGACGCGCGGATGATCGTCGGCGAGGGCCGCGAGATGGATCTCCTCGGCAAGCGCGCCGAGCCTGTCGAGCGTGGCGAGGGCCTGCGCACGCGACTCCGGCAGCGCGGCGGAGCGGACCGTCTCCACGAGGAGCGTCGCCGCCTCGCGGCGCAGCGCCGGATCGGCCGACCGCTCGATGCGGCGCGTTGCATGGTCGCGCTGCCAGCCGTTGTCGCTCGCCACCAGGACCGCGAGATCGGCGGCCGAGTTGGCCTCGCGCACCGCCTCCGGGAAGCGGGGGGCGGGCACGTCGTCCCGGACCACGCGCCAGATGCGGCCGCGGTCGTCGCCGAGCCGGTATTTCGGCAGCATCTCCGCGCGCCCCTCGGGGGGGAGCCAGTCGGGGTGCTCGATCATCGCCCGGTACATGTCGGCGATCCACAAGGCACCGTCGGGGCCGATCCGGGTCATCACCGGCCGGCACCAGCGGTCGTCGGAGGCGAAGAAGTCGGTCGGCCCCTCCTCCTCCGGCCAGCTCGACTCGAAGCTCGCGCCGTCGTCGACGAGCTCGGCATGCTGGACGAGGTTGTGGAACGGCTCGCAGACGAAGGCATGGAGCTTTTCCGGGCCGGAGCGCGCGGCGAACAGTCCCCGCGCGGCGTCGATCGTGGCGCCGCAGGCCGAGGTGAAGCGTCCCGCCTCCTGGAAGGAGTGGAACCGCTTCTCGGGCGTGCTCGCGGGGCGCACCGGCGGGCTCGAGGCGCCCAGCACGTGCCGGGTCGAACGCTCCGGAGGGACGAGCGGATTGCGGGCCGCGGCCGCCTCGGGGATCACCCACTGCCAGAGCGGGTTGGCGTTCTGCGTGCCGAACCAGTGGCCGAAGGCGTCGCGATTGCGGCCGAACTGCGACGGCCCCGATTCGATCCACACGTGCCCCGAGTCGGGGTCGAACCGGAAGTCGTGGCTGCCGATCGAATGTCGCTTTCCGGTCTTCGGCGACACGATCACCGTCTCCGTGCCATGGCCGGGGTGGTGGCCGCCGCTGGCGCACCAGGGCAGGCCGTCGAGACCGAGACGCAGTCCGTTGACGCGGAGCTGCTGGTTCCCCTCCATGAAGCCGTCGAGGAGCACCTCGCGGCCGTCGCAGAGGCCGTCGCCGTCGGTGTCACGGAGGAAGAGGATCTGCGGCGCCGCCGTGACGATCACGCCGTCGCCCCAGACGAGGATCCCGTTGGGGAAGGAGAGGCCCTCGGCGAAAAGGCGGCTCGACTCGTAGCGGCCATCCTGGTCACGGTCCTGGAGGAGACGGACGCGCCCGCCGGGCCGGCCGTTGCCATCCATGCCGGAGGGGTAATCGGCCATCTCCACCACCCACAGCCGTCCTTGGGAGTCCCAGTCGAAGGCCACCGGATCGAGGACGTCCGGCTCGCTCGCCACGAGCTCCACGCGGTATCCGCGCGGCACGCGGATCCCGGCCCGCGTCTGGTCAGGGCTCCGCGGCCCCTCGTCCTCCACGATCACCGACACCGGCTTGCCCGCTTCCTGAGCGCTCGCGGCGAAGAGGGCCGCGGCCTCTTCCGGGCCGAGCGGCCGGTCGAAGAGCGTCACCTCGGCGAGGCGGCCGGCGAGGGGCGCGAAGTCGTCGTTGCGGCTGCCGAGGAAGAACTCGCGCGACTCCGGTGCCGTCACCTCGAGCGTGCCGTCGATCTCGGGCTCTGGAGAGCCATTGAGCCACACCGTCGCCTCCTCGCCCCGCCGCACGAAGACGACGTGATTCCAGGTGCCGGGGGGGATGACGGTGTCACCCACGAGGAGGCCGTTACGGTCGTTGCCGTCGAAGAGGATCAGCTTCCCCGCGCCGCCGGGGATCGCACTGCCGGCGATGCCGAGATGGTCGCCGGGGGCGCCGGCGGCGCCGGCCGGCCCGCGCGAGAAGAGATAGGCGGCCACGGCGCGCGACTCCGCAGGAACGTCGCTTTTGAACCAGAAGGCGACCGACCAGTCGGCGTCGAGCGCGGGGTCGGAGCCCGTGAGGTGGCCGCCGCGGAACGCGGCCCGGCCGCGCGGATGGAAGTCGACGGGGCCGGCGACGGCCAGATCGGAGGGCTTCTCGCCGAGGGTCCAGATCCGGGAAGGCCGCAGGGCGGCGATCCGGTCGGCATGGTCGGCGGGAAAGTCGGGGAAGCCGGCGAGACGGGCCTCGCGCGCCTCGGCCGCCCTCGCACGCGTCTCCTTCGTGCGTCGCTCGGCCGCCATGCCGGAGGCCGCCTCGAGCGAGCCGATCGTCGCCGCGTCGAGGGCCCGGCCGAAGAGCGCGATCTCGTCGACCTTCCCCTGGAGACCCTCCCCCAGCACGATCGGCCCCTTGCCAGCCGCCCCTTCGAGGCACGGCTCCGCAGCACCGTCGACATGGACGCGCACCCGGCCTCCTTCGCGCAAAAGCGCCACCTGGTGCCAGTCGTCGGCGCGAAGCGGCAGCACGGTGCGTGCCTCGCCGAGCGCGAGCACGACTCCATGGGACTCGTCCTGGAGGGCGACGAGCGGGTCGGCGGACAGCCCGCTCGAGACGGTGCCCTGGCGGCGCGACGCGCCGGAGGGCTCACCGAGCCAAATCCACGCCACGAGCGTCGCGTCGCCCACGGGGGCCGCGCCCGGCAATTCGATCCTCGCGCCTGCCAGATGGACCGCCCGGTTGATCGTGCCCGGCGCCGCGAATCCCCCGCTTCGCAAGCGACTCTCCGCGCCGATCCCGCTCCCCGCACCGACGCCGGGAAGATGCCAGGCGAACCCGGGTGTCAGCCTGGCGGACGCCCCCTCAGCGACGGCGTTTCCGAGCGACGAACCCTCGTCCTCGTCGCAGCGCCAGAAGCCGACCGGCTTCGCGGCGAGCACCGCTTCGGCCGCGGGGCCGCTTCGAGCCGTCGGAATCCGCCGCGGCTTCCCGGTCACCTCCTCGAGCGCCCCCACGAGCGCCTCGACGATCTTCGTCTCGGCCGCCACCTCGAGGCCGGCGGTCCGCGCCGGCCAGGTGGTGTAGCCGCCGAGGACATGCTGCTCCGGCGGCGGGATGTAGCCATCGCCTCCGTTGGCGAGTTCGACGTTGAAGTGGAGCGAGGCGGGGGAACGGCTCCGCAACTTGAGGCCGGTGAGCGCGTAGACCTCGTTGGGCAGGCATGCGATCGTCGTCTCGCCGATGCGGATCGCCTGGAGGAGGATCTTCGTACGCTGGCGCTCATGGAGGATGAGGGCCTCGCGGGCGTAGACCTCGGGGATGTTGCGCGGAAGCTCGTCGGGGATGCCTGCGGCGATGGGTCTGGCCCAGGCGAGTCGCGCCTCGTCGGGGACGCGGTAGGCGAGATCGAGCTCACGTTCGGCGAAGCCGAGCGTCACGTCGTCGCGGTGGGGCAGGCCCCGAATCGCCTCGACGGCATGCGCGGCGACCGCGGCGGCATACTCCTGCACCGACGGCGGCGCCGGCGCCGCGCCGTAATCCATCCACATGAGATCTCCGCTGGTCCCCTGCGAGAGGGCGCACACGAAGGGCCCGTTCCCCTCCCCCGCCTCGCCGAGGGCCGTGGCCACGTGGCGCGCGAAGTGGCCGAAATAGTCCGCCGAGACCGCGGGCGAACCGAAGTAGTGCTGGGAATAGTTCGCCAGCACCGCCAGCGGCCTCCCCGAGGCCGAGCGGACGGAGACCACCGAGAGCCAGGGATCGACCGGCCCCGACGGCCCGATCACCTCCTTGGAGAGATGGCCCGGGTGCATGTGCGCGAGCCCCGTGGGGTTGCCGAAGGGATCGACGACGCGCGTCTCGGGCCGGCGCACCCAGCGCCGGTTGTGGGTGTGGGACCAGTCCTCCACGGCGCCTGTGCCGATCGCCGCCGGCTCGAGCCGGCCGTTCGCCGCGGCGATGCACTCGGCGATGCGACCCGGGAGCCACGCCGCGTACGGTGCGTCGACACGGGTCCCCAGGCAGCCCATCGAGGCCGGCGCCGAGTGGGTGTGGGTGGCGGAGATCATCATCCGCTCGGGCGGGATGCCGGTGCGGGCCGAGGCCAAGCGCTTCGCCTCGTCGAGGAGGCTCCGGGGCATCATGCAGGAATCGACGACGACCAGGGCCAGACGCACGGGCTCCCGGCCTTCCTCGCCACCGCCGTCGTCGAGGACGATCGCCCGCACCAGGAGCGGATCGTGGACCCTGTCGGCCCGCCCCTCGAGGAACCCTCCGGCGATGATCGCCGGCCGCTCCGGCGAGAGATCGCGAGGAGAGACGTCGACCGCCGCGGCGCCGGCGCGGAAGGAGCCCGCCTCGGCCCACCGCGGGACGCCGCCCGACAGGATCGCCACGGTCGTCACGAACAGGGCCACGACGGGCGTCGGGGACCGAAACGGGCTACGGCACGGCATGGCGAGTCTCCTGGCAGGCGGCGGAGGGCCGGTCGTCTGGCTCCCCCGGAACGAGTCAATGTAGACTCGAGGCGAGTCGGGGAGGACTTGCCCATGATCGAGTTCGGCGATTCGGTGCGTCGCGGGGGGGCGCTTTCGCGCCGTTCCTTCCTCCGCGTCGGCGGCGCGGGGCTCGCGGGCCTCGGCGGAGGGCTCGCCGATCTCTCGTCGGCGATCGGCCTGCACCGCGGGGCGTTGGCGGGGGAAGCGCCCCAGACGGCCGCGCCGCACTGGCTCCGCGACCGTTCGGTGATCTTCCTCTTCATGCACGGCGGGCCGTCGCAGTTCGAGACGTTCGACCCCAAGACGGAGGGGCCGGCCAACGTCCACAGCCAGACCGGCGTCGTCTCGACGACGATTCCCGGCGTCAACTTCGGCTCGACGTTCCACCGGCTCGCCGCCCGGGCCCACCTCCTCGAGGTCGTCCGCTCGTTCACCACCGGCGACGGCAACCACGACATCAAGCCGGTCGTCGGCGCAGCCACCAAGCGGGCGAATCTCGGCTCGCTCTACGCCCGCATGGCCGGCGCGTCGCGGCCCGCCACCGCGATGCCCACGAACCTCCTCCTCTTCCCCCACGCCGTCCGCGAGGGAGCCGAGCCGCCGCTGACGCAGTTCGGCGACTTCGCCGCCACCGGCGACATGGGCCCCGGGACGGCGCCGGTGGTCCCGGGGGCCGGAGGGGGCTTCCAGGAGGACATGACGCTCCACCTCCCGCAGGACCGCCTCGGCGACCGGCGCGTCTTGCTCGCGGAACTCGACCGCGGCAAGCGCTGGCGCGACGCGGTCGCGGTGCGCGGCGCCGGCGCGATCCACGACTCCGCCTTCGACGCGCTCCTCCGCGGCGTCTCCGACGCCTTCGATCTCTCCCGCGAGGATCCGCGCACCCTCGCCGCCTACGACACCGCGGGGCTCGTCCGTCCCGAGTCGATCGACCGGAAGTGGAACAACTGGAAGTACTACACCGACCATGGCCAGAGCATCGGCAAGCTCCTCCTCCTCGCCCGCAGGCTCTGCGAGCGCGGGG
>CAWUOA010000180.1:0-6730 GCA_963923225.1 uncultured Planctomycetaceae bacterium | reverse complement strand
ACGTAGTCCCAGACCACGAAGCGGTCGAGATCCTTCCCCGAAGTGAAGAACACCCTCCCGCCGGCGGTCTGCGCGAGCTTGTAGGCGAACTGGATGTCCTCGCTCGACTGCGACCAGCCCGAGAGGAGGAAGACGTTGACCACGATCCCGTCGCGGCGGCAGGCCGCGGCCTCGCGGAGCGTCGCCTCCTCCGTGCTTCGGTGGGGGGGGTAGAGGAGGTAGAGGTTGCTTCCCTCGAAGTGTGCCGTGGGGAGGCCGTCGGTGATCACGATCACCTGCTTGTTCGGCGTGGCGGCGCGGACGAGCTGCCGGCGTGCGAGGCAGAGGGCGTGCTGGATGTTCGTGAAGTGGGGGGGGATGTCGGCGGCCGTGATCGACGGGTCGGACATGTCGGCCCGCAGCTTCACCACCGGATCGAAGATCGTCACCGGCTTGGGGAGGAGGGTCACGAGGTCCCCGGCGGCCACCGGGGCGGCGATCGACGCCATCTCGATGAACGACAGCCCGTCGCCGGGGAACTCCCGCTGCACGATCCCCTGCAAGGCCAGCGCCATCTTCTTGACCGCGACGTACAGCCCGCCGTGGCGCATCGAGCCGCTCATGTCGAGAATCAGGCTCGTGGCGCACTTGGGCGTGTTGCGCGTGTCGTGCACGACCAGATCGCGGGGCTCGAGTCGCAGGGGGCGATCGCGGCCCTGGCGGAGCATGCAGTTGACCAACGACCCGGGAATGTCGAGGTGGGCCGGCGAATCGCCGAACTCCCACTCCCGCGTCGGCACCGTCTCCACCGTCCCCTCGCCCACCGGCTCGGCGGCATGCCGTCCGGTGCGGGAGGGGGCGAGGGCGGAGAAGATCCGCTCGAGGAGCTTTCCCTGGAAGAGCCGGAGGGCCTTGGGGGTGAGTCCGAAGCCCTTCTTTCCCCGTTCGAACCCCTGCTCGGCCGCCATCCTGGCGGCGAGCTCCTCGACGCGGGCCTTGAGCCGCGCGAAATCGTCGAGCTCGCCCGAGGAGACGTAGCGGGAGAGGGCGTCCATGTCGATCAGCGCCACCCGCGCGTTCTTGCGCATCTCCTCGAGCTGGGCCAGGAGGCGGTCGATCTCATCGAGCTCCTCCTTCACCTCGATCGCCTTCCCGAGGTCGAGCCGCTCCCGTCCGGTGAACTCCCACCGCGTCGCCAGCTCGTCCATCCGATAGACCTTGTCCAGCCGGTCGACGAGATCCACAAGCGCCGCTCCGAAGCGGCTGGAGTCGTCGTCCTGGGCGTACCACAGGCGTTCCAGGAGCCACACCTGCTCGCGCTCCACCGCGCGGCGGAACGCGGCGCGGTGTTCGGCCGGGGGGGTGACTTTCGCGGCGGCGGCACGGAACTCGTCACGGGCCCGCTTCCGCACGTCGGCGGTGGCATACCGCTCGAGGATCCGCCGCTTCCGCTCCTCGAGGACGCGCCGCACCGCGTCGATGGAGGGGCCGATCGCGCGGATCTCCTCGGGATCGAGAACGATCGCTCCGGCGAGCTGCTCGGGCGTCAGCTCGTCGAGGCTGCCGAACTCGAGGAGGTGCTCCATCGCCGGCGAGACCAGATCGACCTCCGGCGGCCGCGGCGGTGGGATCCGGACCGGGTCGTATTTCTGGTAGGAGTGGACGATGCCGCCGAGGTCTTCGCGCGCTGGCACGGAATCACCTCCCCCCGGTGTCGTAGATCGTGCGCCCGTGCGACTGGACTCGCGAGATCCGCTCGGTGGCCCACAGCCCCGCCAGCACGAACTCGATGCAGCTGGCGCGGACGGCCGGATCGCGGGCGGCATTCACCTCGAAGGCCCGCTCCCAGAGATCCGCGACGTCGGCGACGATCTCGCCGTACTCCGCCGACGGCACCATGTCCCCCACCTCGACCTTCATTCCGTCGGAAAACGCCTTGGCGATCCGATCGAGCGAGTTCCGCTCCACGTACTCCTCGAACACGATGCCGATCGCCTCGGCGACGATCCCGTCGAGCAACTGGCGCTCGGAGAGCTGGTGGCTCCCCATCATGTCGAGCTCCAGCTTGCCGAGGCTCGAGGCGTAGAGGTGGCCCAGGTCGCTGATCCGCGGCACCGCCGGCCGCTCCCCGAGGCGCACCGCCCGGTGACGGGCGCTGGCCACCATCGTGCGCCAGTTGGCGATCGAGAATCGCGCGCTGACCCCCGACTGCTGGTCGATGAACTTGCTGCGGCGGGCGCAGATCGTGATCTGTTCCACCACCTCCTTCATGAACGGGGGCACGAGCACCGGCCATTCGCCGCCGGCGTCGGCCGCCGTCTCCTGCTCCACCATGCGGATGCCCTCGGAGCGTTCGCGCGGATAGTGGGTGTGGATGACGGCGCCGATCCGGTCCTTGAGCTGCGGGATCACCTTGCCGGAGCGGTTGTAGGTGGAGGGGTTGGCCGAGAAGAGGAGGAACACGTCGATGTCGAACTTCACCGGATAGCCCCGGATCTGCACGTCGCGCTCCTCGAGGACGTTGAACATCCCCACCTGCACGAGCTCGTCGAGCTCGGGGAGCTCGTTCATCGCGAACATGCCCCGGTGCATGCGGGGGATGAGGCCGAGGTAGAGGGCCTCCTCCGAGGCCATGCTCGTGCCGGAGGCGAGCTTCGAAGGATCGATCTCGCCGATGATGTCGGCGAACTTGGTGCCCGGCGCGAGGCGTTCCACGTAGCGGGAGGAGCGGTGCCACCAGGCGATCGGCACATCCTCCTCGCGTCTGCCGGCCACGAGCGCCTTCCCTGCCGCGGTGATCGGCCGGTACGGATCGTCGTGGAGCGGGATGGCGGGATCGTCGAGGTAGGGGATCCATTCGTCGAGGAACCGGGCGAGGAGGCGCATCAGCCGGCTCTTGGCCTGCCCCTTCTCGCCGAGAAACAGCATGTCGTGGCCGGCGATGAGGGCGATGTCGATCTCGGGGATGACGGTGTCCTCGTAGCCGACGATTCCGGGGAACAGTTCCTCCCCCGCGGCCAGCGCGCGGAGGAAGTTGGCCCGCACCTCCTCCTTCACGCTGCGACTGGTCCATCCGGAGGCGCGCAGGTCCGCGAGGGGCCGGGGGGGGGGGGACGGGGGGGACGATGGAGGGACGACGGTCATGGGGCGGCTCCGGTGGATGCGGCGAATTGTAGGCGCGAACGACCCCCGCTCCCACGATCGGGCACGTGGTCGCCCCCTTCACCCGGTTCCCCGGGGCCGGCCTTCAAGGGGGGGCCATGGCCGCGGCCGCGGGAGGAACGCCGCTCTGGCGTCGTGCGACCGGGGTCCCTATCACTCCCGCGGCCGGGTCCCGGACGCAGTCACGGACGCCACGCCCATGGTCAGCCACCAGCACCGCACCGTCTTCGTGCACGTCCCGAAGACCGGAGGGCAGAGCATCGAGACGTTGTTCCTCGGCCTTCTCGGACTGGATTGGGAATCGAGGGACCGCGTCCTCATGCGCCCCAACAGGGATGCCCGGCTCGGCCCGCCGCGACTGGCCCACCTTTCGGCGGCCGAGTACGTGCGGCTCGGGCATCTCCCCGCCGAACTCTTCGATGCGTACTTCGTCTTCTCGTTCGTCCGCGACCCCTGGGACAGGGCGGCGTCGTTCTACGCCTACCTCGGCCAGAAGGACGGACTCACGCTGTCGGAGTACGTCTGCGGTCCGTTGCGGCGGGCGGTCGAATCGGACGATTGGTTCTTCAGGCCGCAGGTCGACTTCCTCCGCGACGACGGGGCGATGAGCGTCGATTTCCTGGGGAGGTTCGAACGCTTCCAGGCGGACTTCGACCGGGTCTGCGGATTCCTCGGGCTGCCGGCGATGCCGCTGCCACGAGTCAACGCGTCGGCGTCCCGGCAGGCGGCGGCCGACGAACCGGGCCGCTGGACGTGGACCCGGGAGGCGATCGATCGCGTCGCCCGCCTCTACGCAGCCGACGTCGAGGCCCTCTCCTACGCGCCTCCCGCCGTGGGGACCCTCCATGCCGGGAAACGGGGCAAGCGGGCGGCGTGATTCCGGTGCGCCGCGGCGTCCGATTGCTCCGCCGGTCCGAGCGTCGGCGTCCGCAGGACGCTCACCCCTGAGCCTTCGGTTCCGCGGCGTCGGGAGCCGGCGGAGCGTGGACCACCGGGAGGCGGATCGTCACCGCCGTGCCTCGGCCGGGCGCGCTCTCCACGCGGATTCGCCCCCGGTGGGCCTCGACGATCTCCCGGCAGGCGGAGAGGCCGAGACCGGAGCCCCCCTTGCCGGTCTCGTCGGGGCCCTGCTTGGTGGAGAAGTGCGGCTCGAACATGCGCCGCATCACCTCCGGCGTCATCCCGCATCCGGTGTCGCGCACCATCAGGTCGACCAGCCCTGCCGCGGGGTCGGGCGAGATCCGGACGATCAGTCGCCCCCCCTGGGGCATCGCCTGGCGGGCGTTGACGAGGAGATTGAGGAACACCTGCTGGAGCTGGCCGGGGTTGCCCGACACCGTCGGCACCGGTGCGTACTCCCGCTCCACCTGGACCCGGTACTTGGTCATCTCGCGTTCCAGGAGCACCAGCGCCTCCTCGACGAGGTTCTCCAGCCGCACCGGCTCCATCCGCGCCCCGCCGCGCCTCGCCATCCCCAGCACGCTCGCCGTGATCCGCGCGGCGCGCGTGCCGGCGGAGAGGATCCGTTCGAGTGCCTTGTCGCGTGTCGGCGCGTCGCGGTGGCGGAGCCCGAGCTTGGCGTAGTTGAGGATCGTCGTCAGGGCGTTGTTGAACTCGTGCGTCGTCGTACCCAGGAGCTCGCCGAGCGTCGCCGCCTTCCGAGCCTCGAGGATCTCGCGGCGCAGCGCCGCCACCTCCGCCTCGTAACGCCTGCGGAGCGTCTCGAGTTGCCGTTCGACCTCCGCCGCGGGCACGGCGGCGCCGGTGGTGGCAGTCCCGCCCGTGCGGCGCCGGACCCGAGGGACTCCATCGCCATGGGGGGGGGATGGGTCGGCAAAAAACCCTTCCGGACCGGCGCATCTCCCGTGGATTGCCTCTTCTCCAACGGAAGAGGCGTTTGCCGGACCCCCCCGACTTCCCTGCGCCTCAGATCTCAACTCATTTTCTGGCATGGTGTTGCGCCGAACGGCGGGTCCTCCGCCGTCCTATCGACGCGATCCCGGGCCCCCCCCGAGCGAGCGCTGCCCGCACCTTTCTTCTTTCTCGACCGTTTCATCTTCGACGCATGGTGCGGTTTCCCCATCGAGCCTACTATTGGACAGTCGTTGCAACGACCATGTCCTTCGCCGGGTCTTCCCGGAGGGTGTCGCGAGGGATCGGGTGTCCGGTTCAGAAAGGCCAGCGGTCCGTTTTCAAGGCCGCGGCCGGGTCGCAGGAGGGTGTTGACGATGGCGCGGACGTTGAGCGGTGGCTCTGAAATGCGGCGGACGGCCCACGGTCGAGGCGGCTTCACCCTGGTGGAGTTGCTGGTGGTGATCGCGATCATCGGCATGCTCACCGGGTTGCTCCTGCCGGCGGTGCAGTCGGCGCGGGAAGCGGCGCGGCGCACCGAGTGCAAGTCGAACCTCAAGCAGGTCGGCATCGCGATGACGATGTACCTCGACCGCAAATCGCGGGGCAAGTTCCCCGACGCGGCCATCCTCCCCAGCGAGGAATTGATCTTCTTCACCCCCACCCGGCCCATCAAGCCGAGCTTGGCGAAAGTCCTCGGGCCCTACTGCGAGGACAACCGCAACATCTTCAAGTGCCCCTCCGATCAGTACTACTTCCAGAAGAACACGCAGGCGATCGAGAAGCTGAAGACCAGCCTTTCGGCGATCGGCCGCTCGATCCCCAACGACGCCCCCGACGAGTACAAGACGCTCCCCTACGAGGGGCTGAGCTACGAGTACCCGCAGCGCCGCCTGGCCAACAAGACGCGCGAGGAAGCCCTCGTGAGCCGCTCGGGCCAGCAGGGGGGAACCTCGAAACTGTGGGTCACCTACGAGTTCGAGGCGTTCCACGGCGGCGGTCTCGGGTCGCTGTTCGCCGACGAGAACGACTTCAACGATCCCGATCCGAACCGTCCCCCGCCGCAGGAAGGGGCCCGCAACTTCCTCTATCTCGACGGCCACGTCGAGAATCTGTGATCCCTGCTCACCCCGCATCCCCCTCCTGTATCCGCCCCTTCCGCCCCCTGGAGTTCGCCATGGCGAGTTCGATTCCCGGTCGCCGTTCCCGCTACGTCCCGCCGGAGGAGACCAAGAAGAAGGGTTCTGCCGGGCTGTGGATCGGCCTGGTGGCTGCGCTCCTCCTCACGGGACTCGGCACCGCCTGGGGACTGGGCTTCTTCGGGAAGCGCGTCGATCCCCGTATCGCCGAGATCCGTGACATGTCCAAGGATCTCCAGAAGCAGATGGAGACTGGCGGCCCGAAGACCGAGGCGGAGGCGAAGGTGTTCGCCGAGTCGATGGGGAAGGTGTTCCAGAAAGCCCGTGATCTTCCCGACGAGCTCCGCGGCGAGGCGTTTCGCGGCATGATGCGCGGCGGGATGATGGCCGGCCAGAAGGCCAACATGAACGCCTACTTCGGCGCCAATCCCAAGGATCGGGAGAAGGTCCTCGACGAGCAGATCAAGCGGGAGCAGATGCTCCAGAAGGCGATGATGGCCGCCGGCGGCTTCGGCGGCCGGGGCGGCGGCGGCGGTCCGGGTGGGCCCGGCGGCGGCGGCCCTGGCGGCGGTGGTGGCCCTGGCGGCGGCGGAGGCGGG
>CAWUOA010000179.1:0-6737 GCA_963923225.1 uncultured Planctomycetaceae bacterium | reverse complement strand
ACGTAGAAGTTGTCGAGGAGGACGAACTGTCGCGCCAGGGCATGGTGGTTGGGCGTGACGCGCTCCGGGAACAGGCAGAGCGTCGGGTCGCCGTTCCCCTCCGGCATGTCGCCGAAGACCTGGTCGTAGGTGCGGTTCTCCTTGATGACGTAGATCACGTGCTCGATCGGGCTCTTCGCGCCGGGGGCGAGCGGGACGGGATGGCCGTCGAGCTCCTCTTCGGTGAACAGCTCGTCGGCCTGTGGCGGCCGGCAGGCGAAGGCGGCTTCCGTCCATTCGGCCATCCGCTCGGCGAAGCGGTCGTCGGCGGGGAGGTCGATGAACGACACCGTGCCGTCGAAGAGGCCGCCGATGTAGTCGGGGGTCGGGGCGTCGGGATCGAAGCCGGGCCGGGGGCCGTTGCGGTTGGAGTCGGAGATCACCCCCTTGCCGTTGGCGACGAGGAGCCGCTTGCCGTCGGCGGAGAGCCGCACCGACGTCGGATACCAGCCCACGGGGATGAAGCCGAGGCTCTTGGCCTTCCCCGGCTCCTCCACCTCCCACACGCTGACGGCGTTGATCGTGGCGTTGGAGACGAAGAGCCGCTCGCCGTCGGCGGAGATCGCCAGCGAATCGGGCGTGTTGCCCGGGGGGGCGTCGGGGGCGAGCGTGGCCACGAGCGTCTCGGTGACTTTTTCCTCGTCGAGATCGATCACCGAGACGCTGTTGCGGTTGGCGTTGGCGACGAAGAGCCGCTTCCCGTCGGGGGAGAGGAGCATCTCGTTGGGGTGCTCCTCGACCTCGATCCGTCCCGTCACGCGCCACTCGTTCGTGTCGATCACCGCCACCGCCGCTTGGGCCCAGAGCGAGACGTAGAGCCTCCCGCGCGGCTCGTCGACGACGCAGGTCCAGGGGTAGGGGGCGTCGGCGACGACGCGTTCGAGGAGCACGTCGGCACGCTTGGTGATCGAGGGATCGTCGGTCGTCTCGGGCGCCTTCGGTGCCGGTGCCGGGGCGGCGTCGGAGAGGAGCAGTTCGTCCACCATCGGCTCGCCGCCATCCTCGGGCAGCCGGACGCGCGACACCGCATGGCCCCAGACGTTCGCGGCATAGACGGTCCGGCCGCCGTCGGCCACGGCGATACCGCAGGGGATGCCGCGGACCTTCTCGTCGCGGAGGGCCACGGCGCCGTCGGGGACGAGCGTGGCGGCGACGAAGCGGAAGCGCACGAGCGTCTCGGCGGCGCCGCCCGAGGCCCAGAGCGTCGTGCCGTCGGGGGAGAAGGCGAGCCCCTGGAACGACTCCTCGAGCCGGGTCCGCGAGAGCACGCGCCGCGACTCGACGTCGATCACCGCGATTTCGTGCGGCCCGAAGCCGCAGTGGAGGACCGCGGCGTGGCGGCCGTCGGGATGGATCGCGATGTTCGCCGGGAAGTCCCCCACCTCCACCTGCCTCCCCGCCGGCCGCAGCGACCACTGATTGGGGAGGACGACCGAGCCGTCGGGCTGCGGGCCGGGCACGCGCGGCGGCGGCTCCTCGCCGCGCAGGTGAGCGGCGGAACCGGCGAATAGGAGCCAGGAGAGGAACAGCCAGGAGAGGAGCGGCGCGGGAACACGTGACGCGGGCATGACGGCCTCCGGGGCTCTCGGGTTCGGGAGCCGTCGTTGTACCGTCGCCGCCCGGAGCGGGACACTCGCCCCTGGGCGGAACTCACCGGGGCCCGGCCGGGGCGTCGAGGGCCCGGCCCGTGCCGGCGAGGGGCTCGAGCGAGACGCGCGTGAAGCGGTAGCGGCAGTCGTAGGCGCCGAGGAACAGCGTCTCCGCGCGCGGAGTGTTCCAATAGTCGCCGAGCGAGAGCCGGTCGGCGGAGCCGCGCCAGTCGATCCACGGCCGGCCGTCGACGGTGACGCGGACGCGGCCGGGCTCGACGGTGCAGACGATCTCGGCCGGCCGGCCGCGCACGAAGACGTCCCCCTCGACGCGCGTCGGATTGGTCGCGACGTTCGCCCCGTCGACGTTCTCGAGGGCGCTTGCGCGCGGAGAAGCGTCGCCGAAGCCGAGGAGCGCCAGGAAGCGGCTGTTCCCGGAGCGGAGGCCGAGGGTCAGGCCGTGCGGCTCGTCGAGCGGCTCGGCGATCACCGTCAGCCGATAGGCCTCGGGGGGCGCGTAGGGGAGCTCCAGGCGGGCGCCGTAGGCCTTCGGGGCGAGGATCTCCGGCCGGCCATCGCGGTCGCCGCGTTCCCAGTCGCCGGCCACCTTGTCGCGGGCCGGATCGACGAGCGCCAGGAGATCGACGGTGGCGCTCGAGTCCCCCGGGGCGGCGAGCGGCGCCGTGTGGCCACTCGGCTCCCGATCGGTGGGATCGACCTCCACGGGGGCTGGCGCCGTCCCCGGCTCGGTGCGCACCTGGAAGTAGCCCCAGGCGGTCGGTGCGGAGGGGATCACGTCGTCGGCCTGAGGTATCTGCGGCCGGACGCGCCATGCCACGCCGCCGGGGCGATCGAAGCTCCCGAGCGCCACGCGCCCCTCGCGGACCGCCTGGGCATCGAGGGGGATCGTCTGCCAGGGGGCGCGCAGGCCGGTCTGCACCTCGACGCGCAGGCCCTCCGTGAGCAGCTCGCGCGGTTCGAGCCGGAGCGTCACCGGCTCGCGCGGCCGCGGCGCCGCCGGCTCTGGGAAAGCGGTGAAGCGGTCGAAGACCGGGTCGGCCGGAGGGGCGTCGGCGGGCGCGGCGAAGTGGAGCTTCTCCTTCTGTGCGGAGTCGAGCCACGACTGTGCCAGTGCGTGCCGGTACTGCCCCTCGCTCATCACCGAGCCGTCGGCGGGCTCGGGGTGGGGGAGGCCGATGGCATGGCCGATCCCCTCGTGGTAGACGACGCAGTCGCTCCCGCGATAGGGAACGCGCCAGCCGTCGCCGCTGACGAGCCCCCACCCGCGGCCGCGGTCGGGGAGGTAGACGGCGCGTGAGCCTCCGGCCGCGGCGCCGGGCACGTGGATCCCCTCGGGGGAGAGCGAGCCTTCGAATCGCCAGCCGTCGGCGCCGGGGGCCATGCGAGAGAAGTCGTCGAGCGGCCGCCAGTTGACCTCCGAGAGCACCAGGAGCACCGGGAAAGCGCCGTCGGCGCCCTGTGTCGGATCGATCGCGGCGTCGACCTCTCGGAGGATGCGGAAGAAGGTGGCGTCGCCGTCGCCGGCCCGCACCGCCGCGGTGGAGAGCGCCGAGCGGAAGGGCTGCGGATGGACCTCCGTCACGAGGCGCGACGTGCCTGCGAGCTCGCGGCGGTGGAAGCGGCGGAGCCGGTCGCAGAGCCACTCGACCCGTTCCCGCCAGTCGGGGAGCGGCTCGCGGTCGGTGGGGACGAAATAGACGACCGTCGCCCGGATCGTGGCGATCGAGAAGCGGCCATCCTCGGTGGTCGGAGGCGACGGCTCCGCGGCGAGGCCGCTGCCTGCGAGGGAAACGAGCGCCGCCACGGCGACGAGGAGAGGCAGCGGAGCCAGGGGGCGGAGCGGGGGCATGACGGGGCTCGTGGAAAGGGAATGGGGGAGGCTCGGGGCTCAGCCCTCGCGGAACCGCGATTCGACGCGGGCCCGTTCGCGATCGATCTGTTCGGGCGAGGCGCCGAGATGATCGAGGATCCGCGCGGTGAAGGCGAGCGCCACCTCGCCGTCGGCCGAGAAGACGTCCTCGGCGCCGGCGCGGCGGAGGCGGGGGATGTCGTGGACGGTGCGGGTGCGGGCGAGGATCCGGACGCGCGGGTTCGAGGCCTTGGCGCGGCGGATGATCTCCTCGTCGCCGACGTCGATCGACGAGGTGAGGATCAGGTGGTCGGCGGCGGCGATGCCGGCGCGGGCGAGGACCTCCGGCCGGCTGGCGTCGCCGTAGATGGCGCGGACGCCGAAGGCGAGGAGCCGGCGCACCGTCTCGAGGTTCAGTTCGATGACCGTCGGCTCGATTCCATTGTCGAGGAGCAGTTCGGTGACGCTCGCTCCCACCGGCCCGTAACCGACGACGATCGTCCGCCGGCCCGGCTCGCGCGCGTCGGTCGCGACGGCGTCGCCATCGGCGGGGGTGGCGTCCGCGGCGCTGCCCCCGCGCCGCGCGAGCAGCCGCGTGGCGAAGCGGAAGAGGAGCGGGTCGAGCGTGATCGTGAGCATCGCGGTCGCCACGAGGATGCTGGTGGCGGCCGGCGGGAGAATCCCGAGCGAGCCGCCGAGATCGGCGAGGATGAAGGAGAACTCGCCGATCTGTGCGATCGACGCCGCCACCGGGATCGCCACCGCCACCGGCACGTTCCGCGCCCGCATCACGGCGAGCGCCGCCGCCGGCTTGACCAGGAGCACGACCGCCGCGGCCAGGGCCAGGGCCAGCGGTTGTTCGAGGAGCGTGCGGGGGTCGAAGAGCATCCCCACCGAGACGAAGAACAGCACCGCGAAGGCGTCGCGCATGGGGAGGGCCTCGGAGGCCGCCCGGAGGCTGTAGTCGCTCTTCCCCACCATCATCCCGGCGAGGAAGGCCCCCAGCGCCATCGACACGCCGAAGAGCCGCGCCGCCCCTACGGCGATGCCGAGCATCACCACGAGCACCGCGAGGGTGAACAGTTCGCGCGATCCGGTGTCGGCGACCGCACCGAGGATCCGCGGGATCACGCGGCCGCCGACCACCGCCACGATCGCCACGAGCAGCGCGATCTTCACCGCCGCCAGCACCAGCGCCGAGCCGAGGCCGTCGAGCGACGGCGGGCCACCGCCGCCGAAGAGCGTGGGCAGGACGACGAGCGCCGCCACGGTGAGCAGGTCCTCCACCACCAGCCAGCCGACGGCCACGTGCCCGGCGCGGGTGTGGAGGGCCCGGTGGTCGGCGAGGACGCGGAGCACGACGACGGTGCTCGCCACCGCGAGCGCCATGCCGAAGAGGATCGCCGCCGGCCAGGTCCATCCGAGCAGCTTTCCCACCACTGCCCCGGCGGCGGCGGCGACGGTGCTCGTGGCGAGCGCCCCCGGCAGGGAGGTGCCCCGGACCTCGAGGAGATCGTCGAGATGAAAGTGAAGCCCGACGCCGAAGAGGAGGAGGACGACGCCCAGTTCGGCCATCTGGCCGGCGATCGCCGCGTCGGCCTCGAAGCCCGGGGTGTGCGGGCCGACGAGGACGCCGGCGAGGAGGTAGCCGGCGATCGGCGAGAGGCCGAGCCGGTGGGTCAGGGCGCCAAGGACCAGCGCCGCCGAGAGGGCGCCGGTGAGGGTCAGGATGAGGTCGAGTTCGGTCATGGGGGGCCGCGGCAGGAACGGGGCGAGGGCCCATCATCCAGGCATCGCCCCACAAAGCCAACGCCGCTGTGGATAAAGGCCTTGCGTCCAAAAGCGGACAATATTATCTTCTATTCACGCGGGGCGGCGGATCCCGTGCGGACGAGAGGCCTGGCGGAGGGGGAACGATGTACTGCAATCAGTGTGAACAGACGCGGAACGGGACCGGCTGCACCGACATCGGCGTCTGCGGCAAGGACCCGGACATGCAGTCGCTGCAGGAGATCCTCCTCTACGGCGTGAAGGGGATGGCGGCCTACGCCCACCACGCCCGCCGCCTCGGGCAGTCCGACGAGCGGGTCAGCGCCTTCATCGAGGAGGCGCTCTTCGCCACGGTGACCAACGTCAACTTCGACCTCGACAGCCTCTTCGAGCTGGTCCTCGAGTGCGGCCGGCAGAACCTCCGCGTGATGGAGATGCTCGACGCCGGGCACACCGCGAAGTTCGGCGCGCCCGGCCCGGCCACGGTCTACGAGGGGACGAAGGCCGGCCCCGGGATCCTCGTCACCGGCCACGACATGGTCGATCTCGGCGACCTCCTCGAGCAGGCGGCGGGGCAGGGGGTGAACGTCTACACCCACGGCGAGATGCTCCCCGCCCACTCCTATCCCAAGCTCCGGGCCCATCCCCATCTCGCCGGCCACTACGGCGGCCCCTGGCAGAACCAGCACTGGGAGTTCCCCGGGTTCAGCGGGCCGATCCTCGGCACCACCAACTGCGTCCTCATCCCGCCGGAGTCGTACGCCGACCGCCTCTTCACGACGCGCGTCACCGCCGCCCCCGGTGCCACGCGGATTCCCGACAACGACTTCTCCGCGATCATCGCCAAGGCCAAGGCCTGCCCGCCGCTGCCGGAGAAGAAGGTCCGCGAGAGCACGATCGGCTTCCACCACTCCGTGATCCTGGGGCTCGCCGACAAGATCGTGGCCGCGGTGAAGTCGGGCGAGATCAAACGCTTCTACGTCATCGGCGGCTGCGACGGCGCGGAGCTGGGGCGCAACTACTACACGAAGCTCGCCCACGGCGCACCGCAGGAGTCGGTGATCCTCACCCTCGGCTGCGGCAAGTACCGGATCCGCAACCACGACTACGGCACCGTGGCCGGCCTGCCTCGCCTCCTCGACATGGGGCAGTGCAACGACGCCTACGGCGCGGTGAAGGTGGCCGTCGGCCTCGCCGACGCCTTCGGCTGCGGCGTCAACGACCTGCCGCTCTCCATCGTCCTCTCGTGGTTCGAGCAGAAGGCGGTGGCGGTGCTGCTCACGCTCCTGGCACTGGGGGTCAAGGGGATCCGCCTCGGCCCGCAGCCGCCGGCGTTCGTCTCGCCCAACGTGTTCCGCATCCTGCAGGAGAAGTACGACCTCAAGCTCACCGAGGCCGAGCCCCCGCAGGAGCTGTACACGATCTCCGCCTGACCGCCGGACATCCCCGCCATGCAATCCATCGACGAG
>CAWUOA010000178.1:0-6739 GCA_963923225.1 uncultured Planctomycetaceae bacterium | reverse complement strand
GGAGTATCGTCGGCAGCGTCAGATGTGTATAAGAGACAGCGTGCCGGGGACGACCTCCTCGGCGGGGCGGGTGAAGTCCCCCTGGACGAAGAGCGTGGTGCGGCGGGGCTTCTCGAGCTCGGCGAGGACGAGCGTCGTGGGGCCGGAGTCGGCGCGGGCGCGGAGATCGAGATAGCGCTCGTTGAGCCTGCGGAACTCCTGATCCCCCGCCCCCAGGCCGGCGTGGAACAGGACCCGCCGATCCTCGTCGCCCCGTTCCTGTGGGGCCTTGCCGAGCGCCTTCTTCTGTTCGGGCGAGAGGAGCCCGCGGGCGTCGTCGTTGAGCCCCGCCTCCCAGGCGTCGAGATCGGCGCGGCGGGCGGCCACGAAGGCGAACACCGCCGCGCGGGCCTCGTCGCGGTCGGCGGCCAGACGCACCGGATCGACGCCCGGCGCCGTGACTTTCAGCTTCGGCTCCGACTGGTCGTTGAAGAAGGCGAAGAGCCGGTAGTAGTCGCGCTGGCTGACGGGGTCGAACTTGTGGTCGTGGCACTGGGCGCAGCCGATCGAGAGGCCCAGCCACACGCTGCCGGTCGTCGCCACCCGGTCGAAGACGGCGTCGATGCGGAACTGCTCCGGGTCGATGCCCCCCTCCTCGTTGATCTGCGTGTTGCGGTGGAAGCCGGTGGCGACGCGGTCGTCGTCGGTGGCGCCGGGGAGGAGGTCGCCGGCGAGCTGCCGGATCGTGAAGTCGTCGAAGGGCATGTCGGCGTCGAAGGCCCGGATCACCCAGTCGCGCCAGGGCCAGATCTCGCGCGGCGCGTCGATCGAGTAGCCGTTGCTGTCGGCGTAACGGGCCGAATCGAGCCAGTGTCTCGCCTGCCGTTCGGCGTAGTGCGGGCTCGCGAGCAGCCGGTCGAGGGCGTCGGCCCAGGCCTTCTCGGGGTCGCCCGCCCGCGCGGCGAGGAAGGCGTCGATCGCCTCGGGCTCCGGCGGCAGGCCGGTGAGATCGAGGCTCGCCCGGCGGAGAAGCGTCTCGGGGGAGGCTTCGGGGGAGAGCGAGAGCCCCTTCTCGGCGAGCCGGGCGGCGAGGAAGCGGTCGATCGGGTGCGGGTGGTCGAGCCCCGCGGCCCCCGGCGGCGCGACGTCGGCCGGCGCGTCGAAGGCCCAGTGGCGCTCGTAGGGGGCGCCGGCGGCGACCCATTCCCGAAGCAGGCGGCGCTGGTGCTCGTCGAGGACGTGCCCCGAGGCCCGCGGCGGCATACGATCGTCGGAGATCGAGTCGACGCGGGCGACGAGCGCACTTCCGGAGGTGTCACCCGGCACGATCGCCGCGGCACCGGAGTCGAGCCGGGCGGTGGCCCCTTCGAACGAATCGAGCCGCAGCCCCGCCTGCCGGGACTTGGCGTCGAAGCCGTGGCAGGCGAAGCAGTTGGCCGAGAGGATCGGGAGGATGTCGCGCCGGTAGCTCGGCTGTGCGGCCGCCACGGAGGGGGCGCCGAAAAGGAGCGCGAGCACCGCGACGGCGGCGATGGCTCTCATCCGCGGCCCCCTTCGGCCTCGACGATCTCGGCGATCTCCACCGCCCGGTGCTCGCGGGCCGAGCGGTAGGCGGCGTCGACCAGGGCCATCGTGAGGAGGTTGTCGTCGCCGGTCGCCGTGGCCGGTTCGGAGCCTTCGAGATCGCGGAGCAATTCGGCCATCGGGCCGATGAAGGCGTCGGGGAACCAGGCCTCGGGCCAGCGCGGCCGCTGCCAGCCGGCCCCGTCGGGCTGATGGACCGTCGTCCAATCGAGCGTCGACGGAGTGCGGGCGGGCCACTTGGGCCAGCCCACCTCGCCGAGGGCGAGCCCCTCCGTCCCCTCGACGCGGAACTTCACGAAGCACTCGCTCTCGGCCCCCTCGCGCGCCGGCCCCGCCCAGGTGTCCTCGAGGGTGAAGGCGCGGAGGCCGGAGTCGTATTCGAGGATCGAGAGGCAGATGCCGTCGACGTGGGCGAACTTGGCGAGCGTGCGGGGATCGGTGCGGACGCTCGTGAACACGCGCCGCGGCGTGCCGAACCAGCCGCGGAAGGTGTCGAAGTGGTGGATCGACATGATCCGCAGCGTCACCCACCCCTGCCGCTCCTGCCAGGGCATCCAGTGGGGGATGGCACGCATGTCGATCGTGGCGAGGACCGGCTCGCCGAGGAGGCGCCGCGCGAGGAGATCGCCGCAGGCGCGAACGGCGTGGTCGTAGCGCATGTTCTGGTTGACGACCAGACGCACCCCCGACTCGCGGCAGCGCCGCACGAGCGCCGCCGCGCCGGCGTAATCGCAGGCCAGTGGCTTCTGCGCCAGGATCCCGCGGACCCGGCTCTCGCCGCGATCCACCATCCCGCAGACCCCCTCGACGATCTCGGGCTGGACGTCGGGGGGCACGGCGACGTCGAGCACCTCCACGCGGCCGTCGGCGGCGAGGGCACGCCAGTCGGGCCACACCCGCTCGATGCCGTGCCGGGCGGCGACGGCGGCGGCCGCCTGCGGCCGCTTGCTCGTGATGGCGACGGGGTTCAGCCCCGCCGCCCGGTACGCGACGAGGTGGCAGTCGGCCATGATGAAGCCCGCGCCGATGCAGCCGATGCCGACCGAGCGATCGCGTGGCAGAGGGGCGAGATGGACGAGCGCCTTGTCGGGCGAGGCGTGGCTCACGACCGGGGCTCCTGCCGGGGGGCTTCCGGCGGTGCGAGATCGACCGCCGAACGGTCGCGCGTGACCTCGAGCCAGTCGGCCCCGCCGCCGCCGAAGCGGCCCGCCGCGGCCTCGCGGACGGCCGAGTCGGGCACGACCTCGAGCGGCGTGTAGCGCGGGTGGTGCGAATCCTCGAAGGGGTCGTTCCGGGCCGCGTTGTAGCAGCAGATCATCGACCAGCGCGGATGCTCGGAGCGGTTGGCGTCGGAGCGGTGGAGGAGATTGGCGTGGAAGAAGATCGCGTCGCCCGGATCCATCTCGCAGTGGACGATTCGGTGCCGCTCGAGGACCTTCTCCACACGCCGCATGTCGGCCCCCGCCTGCTCGCCGGAGAGGACGTGGTCGATCCGCCCCAGCTCGTGCGACCGGGGGACCACCTGCAGGCAGCCGTTGGCGCGCGAGGAAGGATCGACGGCGATCGAGACGCTCGTGAGGAGCGGCCACAGGACGCCGTTGTTGTACCAGTAGCCGTAATCCTGGTGCCACGTCCACGCGCCGCCGACGCGCGCGTCCTTCATGATCATCTTCGAGTGGTAGTGGTAGACCTCGCCGCCGAGGAGCTTTTCGGCCGACCGCACCATCCGCTCCGACCGGGCCACCATTCCGTAGATCCCGTCGCCGGGCTGATTCCACAGCGACAAGCGCACCACGCCCCCCTCGCCGTCGGCGCGGCCGAAGGAGTGGAGATCGAGCTCGCGGTCCTCGCGCGCCGCCCTCCCCAGGGCCTCGATCTCGTCGCGGTCGAAGAAGCCGCGGGCGATGACGAACCCCTCGCGCCGGTATTCATCGGCCTGGGCGTCGTCGAGCGGTCGGGCCATCGGGGCGCTCCTCGGAACAGCGTTCGTCGCGTGAGTCGGGAAGTCAGGAAAGCCGCTTGACGATCACCGCGGTGCAGTCGTCGGCCTGCGGGCTCCCGTCGGCGAAGGCCAGCACGGCGTCGAACACCGCGGCGATGATCTCCGCCGCCGGCCGGTCGCGGCGATCGGCCACCACCGCCGCCAGCCGCTCCTGCCCGAACTGCTCCCCGTCGTGCCGGGCCCATTCGAAGAAGCCGTCGGTGAAGAGGAGGAGCATGTCGCCCGGGGCGAGGGGCACGCGGGTGGGGGCGTCGTACTCCATGCCGGGAAAGAGCCCCAGCGGCGTGCCGTGCGTCGGGTGCTCGGTGACCCTGCCCCCCCGGGCCTCGAAGGCGAGGATCGGGCCGTGGCCGGCGCTCGTGTAGTCGACGGTGGCCCCGCGCGGATCGAGGAAGCCGACGAAGGCGGTGACGAACGTCCCCTCGCGGAGATCCTCGGCGATCAGGTCGTTGACGTGGGGGACGATCATCGCCGTGTCGCGCGAGTGCGTGACGCTGGCGCGGAGGAGCGCCCGGGCCTCGCTCGACACCAGCGCCGGCCCGATCCCGTGGCCGGTGGCGTCGCCGATGACGATCGCCAGATGGCCGTCCGGGAGGAGGAGCCAGTCGTAGCAGTCGCCGCCGGTCTCGTCGGCCGGCTTCGACCACCCCGCCACCTCGTAGCCGGGGACGTCGGGGGGCACCCGCGGGAGCAGGCCCTGCTGGATCTCCCGGGCGAGATCGAGGTCGCGCTGCATCCGCTGCTTGACCGCGGCCTCCTCGAGGAGCATCTGCCGCTCGATCGCCACCCCCGCCTGCGCCGAGAGCGCCGAGAGGAGCGACTCGTCGCGGCCGGTGAACGGCCCGCCGCGCTTGTTGAGCGCCTGGAGGACGCCGACGATCCGCCGGTCGTGGCCCACCAGCGGCAGCGTGAGGAGGCTCGTGGTGCGGAAGCCGGTGCGCCGGTCCATCTCGGGATTGAAGCGCGGATCGGCGTAGGGATCGGGAATGTTCACCGCCTCGCCGGTGCTGGCGACGCCCCCGGCGATGCCCGTGCCCACCTTGACGCGGAACTCCCGCACCGCCGATCCCTCGGTGCCCGTGGCCACGCGGCTGACGATCTCGCCGCCGGAGGCGTCGAGGATGAACACCGTGGCCCGCTCGCAGTCGAGGACGTCGGTCGTGGCCAGCGCGATCCGGCCGAGGAGCACGTCGAGATCGACCGTCGCCCCGATCGCCCGGGTGACGTCGAGGATCTTCTCCAGGTCGGCGATCCGCCGCGCGTCGTCGAGTTCGGGAGTCATGTCACTTCCAGCGCCAGGCCGTGAGGCCGGTGAGGTCCCGCACCCAGAGCTCCACGCCGCCGGGGCCGGCGGTGACGGCCAGATGGGCCCAGCTCTCCTTCTCGGCCACCTTCGCCTCGCCGAGGAGATCGAACTTCTCCGCCGTCGCCCGCACGAGCCTCAGGTCGCCGGTCTCGTCGAGACAGAGGATCCGGTCCCCCTGCATCACGAGGCTCCAGTAGCGGCCGAACGGGGTGGAGATCCAGGCCTCCTTGCCGGTGGCCAGCTCGATCGCCGCGAAGCGCTGGTTGCGGAGGTGGACGTAGGCGTGGCCGTCGCGGACGACCGGCGTCGACATGTAGCCCTGGACCTTGTTCCGCCACACCGCCTCCCCCGGCTCGCTCCCCGCCGCCGGCACGTCGAAGAGGAAGGAGCCGCCGCCGTAGCTGGTGGTGAAGATCCTTCCCTCGGCGACCGTCGGGGTGACGATGTTCATGCCGCGGAAGGCCTCCACCGGCCGCTGCCAGAGGACGTCGCCGGTGTCGGGATCGACCGAGGCGAGCTTCTCCCGGCCCTGGACGAGGATCTGCCGGCGGCCGCCGATCTCGGCGAGGTAGGGCGAGGAGAAGGCGCTGCCGTTCATCCCGCCGCCGTCGTCGAGGACGCGCCACAGGATCTTGCCCGTGGCCAGATCGAGCTTGCAGAAGCCGCCGCCGGCCTGCACGTAGACCGCCTCGCCGAGGACCAGCGGGCTCGACACGAAACCGAACGCGGGGAGGGCGCTGCCGACCTCCTTCGTGAAGTCGACGCGCCACGCCTCCGCGCCGCTCCCGGCGTCGAGGCAGACGAGCACGTCGCGCATCCCCGCCACCACCAGCCGCGCGCCGCGATCCCCCTCGGCGGGGACGAAGGCCGGCGTGGCCCGGATCCAGGAGCCGTTGCTCATCGCGAAGAAGGGGACGGCCATCGCCCCTTCCCAGGACGCCTGCCACGTCTCGCGACCGGTGGCCCGGTCGAGCGACCGGACATGCTCCGTCTTGCCGTCGCGCGTCTCGGTGACGAAGACGGCGGAGTCGGAGACGATCGGCCCGGAGTAGCTCGGCCCCAGTTCCACGCGCCACAGCTTCTCCAGGCGCGAGGCGTCGAGGGCGTCGGGCCAGGTCGGCCCCTGGTCGATGCCGTCGCGCGAAACACCGCGCCACTGCGGCCACCGGGTCGACGGGCCCGGTTCGTCGGCACGGGCGCCGCAGGCGACGAGAGAGAGACAGATGGCCGAGACCAACGTCCGGCCGAGATCGTGGCACCGCATCGGATTCCCCTTCGTACTCTAGCCCCCGCGCTCCGGATCGCCCGTCCCCGTGACGGCCCCGGACCCGTCCATTCGATCCTGTCGCGGCCCGGCCGTCCATCGGGAGGGGGATTCGCCGTGGGCCGCGCGATCCGCGACACCGGCGCGCGTCACCCCGACAGCCAGCCGTCGCGCCCCTCCGCCACGAACGTATCGTCGCACAGGTCGGGCCGCGCCCGGCGGACCCGGTCGATCTCGGCCGCCTGGCCAGGGCTCAATCCCTCCGCCTCGTCGAGGCACCAGATTCCCTCGAGCAGCCCCTGCCTCTTGAGTACCTCGTGGAGGCCGGCGATGCAGCCGCGGAAGCGGTTCGGAGCGTCGAAGTAGGCGGCGTTCATGTCGGTGACCGCGACGGCGTCGGCCGAGAGCCGCTCGTCCATCCCGCCGGGCCGGCAGCGGTCGAGGAGCGCCACCGCGGCACGCGTGTCGACCGCCCAGTGGCCGAGCAGCCCGCCCGAGAAGCGGAGCCGCCGCCCCTCGACGTCGAAGAGGCCGGCGAGATCGGCGACGATCGTGTCATCGTTGCCGGTGTAGAGGGCGACGTCGTCGCGGCCGGAGAGGGCGA
>CAWUOA010000177.1:0-6745 GCA_963923225.1 uncultured Planctomycetaceae bacterium | reverse complement strand
CTCGGCTGCTACGGCGACCCCTTCGTCCGCACGCCACACCTCGACCGTCTCGCCGCGGAAGGAGTGCGCTTCACCGCCGCCTGGGTGACGCAGGCCGGATGCAGCCCGTCGCGGGCCAGCTTCCTCACCGGCCTCCATCCGCACGAGCACGGCCAACTCGGCCTCGCGACGTGGGGCTTCCGGATGTTCCGCGACGACACTCCCAACGTCGTCCGGAGCCTCCGCGACGCCGGCTACCGCACCGGCATCGTGGGAAAGCTCCACGTCCTCCCGGAGGAGGCCTTCCCCTTCGACGTCCACCACGTCGACCGCGGCAACTTCGCCCGGAAGAACCTCGGCGACTACGCCCGCCATGCCGAGGCCTTCATGATCGCCGGTGACGCCCCCTTCTTCCTGGCCGTCAACTATCCCGACGCCCACGATCCCTGGCCACGGCAGGTGGACGGCCTCCCGCCCGAGCCGCTGGAGGCCTCCGCCGTCGGCCCGCTCCCCGGCTTCGGGATCGACACGCCGCAGCTCCGCGCGGCGGTGGCCGACTACGGCAGCTGCATCATGCGGCTCGACACGCTCGTCGGGGATCTCCTCGCGGCCCTCGGGCGGAGCGGCAAGGCGGACGACACGCTCGTCGTCTTCATGGGGGATCACGGCCCCGACATGCTGCGCGGGAAACGCACCTGCTACGAAGGGGGCCTGCGAATCCCGCTGCTGGTCCGCTTTCCCGGACGGGCCCCGGCCGGGCAGGTGCGCGGAGAGCTCGTCTCCTCGATCGACCTGGTGCCCACGTTCCTCGAGGCGGCCGGGGCGTCGCCGATCCCCGGACTTGGCGGCCGCTCCCTGCTGCCGCTCCTCGCCGGCGGCAGCCCGCCCTGGCGGTCGACGCTCTTCGCCGAGTACCACACCCATGCCACCGCCGCCAACTGCTACCCGCAGCGCGCCGCCCGCGACGCCCGCTACAAACTGATCGAGAACCTCCTCCCGGGCGAGGTGAATCCGGGCGTGGCCTCCACCTTCCGGGAGTTCGATTCGGGGCCCGCGGCCGTGGCGGGCGCGGGCGCGGCGGTCCAGGCGGCCTACCGGACGATGGAACGCCCGCCGCGTTACGAGCTCTACGACCTTTCGAACGATCCGCACGAGTTCCGGAACCTCGCCGACGATCCCGCCCACGCCGCCGCGCGCGACACGCTCGCTACCGCGCTCGACGCCTGGCGCCGCGAGACTGCCGATCCGCTCCTCGACCCGGTCCTCGTCCGCCGCTTCAACGACGAGGTCACCGCCGTGCGCACGAAGGCCAAGGCAGCCAAGCGACGCTGGGAGTACCTCGACTACCTCGCCGGCGGAGACCGGGATCCACGCGGCGACCCGCCCGCGGCGCGCAGCGCGCCAGCCGCCGCCGCGGAGGAGGAGGACGAATGACGCCCCGTGCGGTGCTCCTCGCCGCGGCCGCCGGCTGCCTGCTGATCCTGATCGGCGCGCCCGCGGCTGCGGACGCGCCGACCCGCCCCAACGTCCTGTTCATCTCCGTCGACGACCTGCGGCCGGCGCTCGGCTGCTACGGCGATCCCCTCGCCCGCACGCCGCACATCGACCGCCTCGCCGCCGGGGGCCGCGTCTTCCTGGCGGCGTACTGCCAGCAGGCGGTGTGCGGCCCGTCGCGGGCGTCGGTGCTCAGCGGGCTCCGCCCCGACCGGACGCGCGTCCGGCACAACCGCCACCGCCTCCGCGACGCGCTCCCCGACGTGGTCACTCTCCCGCAGCTGTTCAAGGAGGCCGGCTACCTGGCCCTCGGGCTGGGAAAGGTCTTCAGCGGCGACGCGCGCGAGGACGATCCAGCCTCGTGGTCGGAGCCGGCGGTGATCCGCGCGCCGGGCTGGAAGAATCTCGTCGCCCGTGACGGCGAGGGGCGCAAAGGGCCGGCGACGGAGGCCGCCGACGTCGACGACGAGGCCCACGCCGACGGACGACTGGCGACGCTCGCCATCGAGACGCTCGAGCGGTCGCAGGGCCGCCCATTCTTCCTCGCCGTCGGCTTCTTCCGCCCCCACCTCCCCTTCGCCGCGCCGCGGCGCTACTGGGATCTCCACGATCCCGCCGCCTTCGACCTCGACGACGCCGGCCCCACCGAGGGGGCCCCTGAAGCGGCCTGGCCCGACCACCGCGAGCTCGCCGGCTACCGGGGGATCCCGCGCGACGAGCGCGTCGGGCCGGAGGAGGCGCGCCGGCTGCGGCACGGCTACTACGCCGCCGTGAGCTACGTCGACGCGCAGGTCGGCCGGCTCCTCGACGCCCTCGATCGGCTCGGCCTCGCCAACGACACGATCGTCGTCCTGTGGGGAGACCACGGCTACTCCCTCGGCGAGGCCGGCCACTGGTGCAAAGCGACGAACTTCGAGCGCGACACGCGTGTGCCGCTGGTGATCCGCGCCCCCGGCATGCCGCGGCCGGGCGTGCCCTCGGCGGCGCTCGTGGAGTCGCTCGACATCTATCCCACCGTCGCCGCGCTGGCCGGACTCGCCGCCCCGGCGGATCTCGACGGACTGAGCCTCGCCCCGGCGCTCGCCGACCCGGAGGCCCCGGGCCGGGACGTGGCCTGGAGCCAGTTCTCCCGCCCCTGGAAACCGGACGATCCGACGATCGTGGGCCATTCGCTCCGCGATGCGACCCACCGCTACACGCGCTGGATCGAGCCGGAGGGGGGCCGCGCCGTGGCCGAGGAGCTCTACGACTACGGCCGTCTCCCCGGCCCGGGCGACGGCGCCGCGGGGCTCGTGGAACGCGTGAACGTCATCGACCGGCCGGAGCAGGCGGTGGCGCGGGAGCGACTCGCGCGGATTCTCGACACCCGGCTCGCCGCACCCCCGCCGGCGGAGCCGGAGGTGCTCTTCCGCCAGGGGGAGGACGGAATCCACACATCTCGCATCCCGGGCGTGGTGGTGACGGCGCGCGGCACGGTGCTGGCGTGGTGCGAGGCGCGTCGCTTCTCCGCGGCCGACCGGGGGGAGAGCGAGATCCGCCTCCGCCGCGGCCCCGACGGGGCCCGCACGTGGGAGGCGGCGCGGACGGTGGCCCACGTGGGGGAACGCCTCCCGCGGAATCCCCACCTTCCCCCGCGAAAGCGTGGGAAGGATTTCGGCGGCCCCGACGAACAGACGGTCAACAACGCCGTGGCCATCGCCACCCGGGCCGGTCCCGTCCATCTCCTCTACTGCGTCGAGTACGCGCGCTGCTTCCACGTTCGCAGCGACGACGACGGGATCACCTGGAGCCGGCCGCGCGAGATCACCTCCGCCCTCGACGGCTTCCGCACCTCGATCGACTGGCAGGCGGTGGCATTCGGCCCCGGGCACGGCATCGAGCTCGGCGGCGGCCGGCTCGTGGCCCCGGTGTGGGTGGCCGACTACCGCGCCGCGCCGGCCGCGCGTCATGGCCACGGCTGCGGCGTGCTCTGGAGCGACGACGGCGGGGCGACCTGGCAGGCCGGCGGGCCGGCGATCCCGGGCGGGAGCGAGGCGTGGGTCGTGGAACGCGGCGACGGCTCGGTGCTCATGGCCGCCAGGAATCCCGATCCACGCAGGCGTCGCCTCGCGGCGACCAGCGCCGACGGCGCCACCGGCTGGACCGAGCCCCGCTTCATCGACGACCTGCCGGAATGGGGCTGCATGGCGGGGGCAACACGCCACCCCGGCACGCCCCGGCACCCAGGCCCGTGGCTCCTCCACTCCGCCCCCGACACCGACTCCACCGCCCACGCGGCCCGCCGCGATCTCACGCTCCACGCCAGCGCCGACGGCGGTGCCACCTGGCCCCACCGTCGCCTCCTCCGCGCCGGGCCGGCCGCGTACAGCGACCTCGCCGTGCTCCCCGACGGGCGCATCCTCTGCGTCTTCGAGACGGGCCTGCCGGGCGTGGGCGCGCCCGGCGGCAAGGACCGCGCCTGGGCCTACGCCGCGATCGCCGCCTCCACCTGCACGCTCGACGAGCTCGTCGACGGCGCGGCGGGTTCCCCCGCGGCGGCTCAGAAATAGCCTTCGCGCTTCTTCTTCTCCATCGAACCGGCCTCGTCCTTGTCGATGAGGCGGCCCTGTCTCTCGCTCGTCCGCGAGAGGAGCATCTCCGCGATCACCTCCGGCACCGTCGTCGCGTCGGACTCGTGCGCCGCGGTGAGGGGATAGTCGCCCATGGTGCGGAAGCGGACGCGTTTCATGACCGGCCGCTCGCCCGGGCGGAGCCGGAAGCGGTCGTCATCGACCATGATCCACTGGCCGTCGCGGTCGACCACCGGCCGCGCCGCGGCGAAGTAGAGGGGCACGAGCGGGATCCGCTCGCGGTGGATGTACTGCCAGACGTCGAGCTCGGTCCAGTTGGAGAGGGGGAAGACGCGAATGTTCTCCCCGCGGTGGACGCGGGTGTTGTAGAGACTCCAGAGTTCCGGCCGCTGCGCCTTCGGATTCCACCGATGGGCCGCGTCGCGGAAGGAGAAGACTCGTTCCTTCGCCCGCGACTTCTCCTCGTCGCGCCGTCCGCCCCCCATGGCCGCGTCGAAGCCGTGGAGCGTGAGGGCCTCGATCAGGGCGTGCGTGTTCATCGTCGGCGTGTAGACGCTGCTCGGGAAATCGAAGGGATTCATCCCGGCGTCGAGCGCGCCCTGGTTGACGTGGACCACGAGCCGCAGGCCGTGCTCCATGCACCAGCGGTCGCGAAACTCGATCATGGCGCCGAAGTTCCACGTCGTGTCGATGTGAAGCAGCGGGAAGGGGAGCGGCGCCGGCGCGAAGGCCTTGCGGGCGACGTGCAGCATGCACATCGAGTCCTTGCCGATCGAGTAGAGGAGGACCGGGTTGGCGAACGAGGCCGCCACCTCTCGGATCGTGTGGATCGCCTCCGCCTCGAGGGCGTCGAGATTCCCCTGCGCGTATCGCATGTCGCCGCGGCTCCTCTCTCCTCCACCGTCTCCCCGCCTCCTCAATCCTCCCCCTGGGCACGGGTGAAGCCGTCGGCCCCGTCGATCCGCAGGAGCCGCTCCACGTGGCACACCTCGTGCGCCTCGTTGACGCGCCGCGCCAGGGCCAGCGCGTCGTCGAAGCCGAGCGGTGCGGCGGAGCGGGGCACGAAGCGGCAGCGGTGGTGGCTCACGCAGTCGATGTTCGGATTGCCGTCGGGATAGACCTTCGTGCCCCGGTTGGAGATCATCTTCAGCCGCAGCGGGGAGGCCGCGGCGATCGCCTCGAGCGAACGGCCCAGGGCCTCGGGCGAGAGCCCGCTCTCCACGAAGACGTCCGCCCCCGCCACTTCCTTCGTCCGCGCGGGGCGGAAGACCGGCGTCCGCGGCACCTCGGGCATGCGGATCGGCACGGCCCGCCGCACCTTCCATCCCTCGGCGCGGCGGCCGAGGTTGGCGACGATCGCCCGCACGTACTCGCTCGTCTTCATCCCCTTCTCGTAGCCCACGACGTCGCCGGTGAGCTTCCCCTCGGCGAGGGTGACCAGCAGCGCGTGCTCGATCGCGGCGGCCGCCTCGAACTCGCCGAGGTGCTTGAGCATCATCACGCCGCTTTGCAGCACGGCGGTCGGATTGATGACGTCCTGGCCGGCGTATTTCGGTGCCGAGCCGTGCACCGCCTCGAAGATCGCGATCCCGTTGCCGAGATTCGCCGACGGGGCGAAGCCGAGCCCGCCGACGAGGGCCGAGGTGAGGTCGCTGAGGATGTCGCCGTTCATGTTCGACGTCACGATGACGTCGAACTGCGCGGGCCGCTTCACGAGCTGGTGCGCGCAGTTGTCGACGATCACGTGGCGGGCCTCGACGTCGGGATACTCAGGCGCGATTCGCTCGAACGTGCGCTTCAGCTCCCCTTCGGTGAGCTTCATGATGTTGGCCTTGGTGGCACAGGCCACGGATCGGCGTCCCTCCGAGCGGGCGAACTCGAACGCCGTGCGGACGATCTTCTCCGAGCCCTTGGCGCTGATCAGCTTCAGGCACTGGGCCACGTCGGGCGTCTGCATGTGCTCGATGCCGGCGTAGAGGTCCTCGACGTTCTCGCGGACCACCACCAGGTCGATCCCCTGGCCGCTGTAGGGCGTCTTCACACCGGGCAGCTCGCGGACCGGGCGGATGTTGGCGAAGGTCTCGAAGAGTTTGCGGAGCGTGACGTTCGCCGACTTCTCGCCGAACCCCACCGGCGTCCCCAGCGGGCCTTTCAGGACCACGCGGGTGCGCTCGATGGCGTCGATCGTGTCCTGCGGCACGCCCGAGGCGATGCCCTGGCGGAACACCCGTTCGCCGGCATGGCGCTCGATCCAGTCGATGCCGACCCCGGAGGCGTCGATGACCTCCACGGCGGCACGGATGCACTCGGGGCCGATCCCGTCGCCGGGGATCAGGGTCACGGCATGGCGGGGCATGGGAGTTCTCCTTCGTTGCAGGGGCGGGGAACGGCGGGGAGCCGGGGAGACCACTCCCGGCCGGTTAAAGGTCGGCGAGGCGCGGTCTCAGGACGCGGCAGGCAGACGGCGGACGGCCAGGAGGTCGAACTCCCGCGCCAGGAGAGCCTGGAGTTCCACCACCTTCCCGAATCCCACCGCCAAGCCCGGATCGGAGAGCGCGCAGGTCAGCCGCCAGCGGCCCGCCCCCGAGGTGGTGAGGCGACGGACCGCGAACGGCCCGCCCCGTGTCAGCTCCCCCAGCCGGAGTTCGATCGCCTCCGCCGGGTGCGCCGTCTCGAACTCGATCTCCACCTGCCGAACCATC
>CAWUOA010000176.1:0-6792 GCA_963923225.1 uncultured Planctomycetaceae bacterium | reverse complement strand
AGGGGGCTGCCACGGACGATCGTGCCGAGGAGCTTCTGCGGCTTGCCGACCGCCTCGCCCGTGTTCTTGTCGAACGCGTAGACCTTGGCGCCGTCGTCGATGAAATAGATGCGGTCGCCCAGGATCACCGGCATCGCCCGGCCATCCATGACGCCCTTGTTCTGCCACTTCACCGCCACCGTCGTGATGTCGGTGTTCGGAGCGGGGGGGCCCGGCGGGCCGGCCGGCGCGGCGCTCTGGGGTGAGGCGGGCGCGGTGCCCGCGGCGGGAGCCGACGCGGGCTTGGCCTCGGCCGGCGGCGGCACGGCCGTGCCGTCGAACGCGGTCACCGAGCCCATCGTCGTGTTGTCGAGGTTCTCCTCGGCCTGGGCCATGTAGATCGTGGTGCCGTCGACCAGCGGCGGGACGTTCAGGCCACGGCGCGAGAGCTTGAAGTTCCACACCGCCTTGCCGGTGCGCGGGTGGAAGTTCCACACGCTGCCGTCGCTCGAGCCGAAGACGAGCGCCGCCTGGCCGCCGAAGTCGGCGATCGTGGGCGTGGAGTAGGTGGTGTCCTCGGGCAGTTCCTTCGTGCCGTTCATCCAGCGTACCTCGCCGGTCTTGGCGTCGAGGCCGAGGAAGCGGTGCGCCGGGCGGGCGGTGTCGCCCCAGCCGGTGACGACGGCGCTGGCGATGACGAGATCCTCGAACACCACCGGGATGTTCGTGCGGCCGCCGTAGGTGGAGAGGAAGCCGAACTCCTCGTGGAGCGAGCGGCTCCACTTCGTCTTCCCGGTCTCGGCGTCGATGGCGGCGAAGTGGCCGCAGACGCCGTGGGCGTAGACCGTCTTCGCGGCCGGGTCGGCCACCACCGCCGACCAGCCGACGCGCTCGCTGGGCACGTCCGAAAGGTAGACGTTGAAGACGTTCTCCCAGAGCTTCTTGCCGGTCGCGGCGTCGAGGCAGAGGACCTTCTCCGCCTCCTGCGGCGTGCCGGGAGCATGGCGGACGAGCGTGTAGAGCCGCCCATCGACGATCACCGGCGTCGAGATCCCCCCCGCCTCCTCGCTCGACCAGAGGACGTTGGTCCCCTTCTCGGGGTCGAACGAATCGACGTAACCGGTGCCGGGGGCGTGCCGGTCGGTGTTCGGCCCACGCCAATCGGGCCACTGATCGGCCCTGACGGGCGCGGCGATGAGGCCGGCGGCGAGAACGAGGCCCGCCGCGAATCGGAGCCTCGAAGCGGTGCGAATCGGGATGCCGGTCATGCGTTCCTCCGCCGGGATGGTTTCGGATTGGATGGAGTGGTGATCGGGGAGCGGCTCTTCACCCGCGTGCAGCGGAAAGGCGCCAGAGTCAGTTGCCGATTCCCTTGGCCTTGGCCTCGGCGGGGAGCTCAGGGTCGACCAGCGCCCGCGCGCCACGCCCCTGGAGGAGGCGATCCTTGGCATCGAGACGGATGCTCTCGATGTCGGGCTCCCACCACTTCAGTTGCGTCGGCTTGTCGGGGGCGACGAAGGGGCGGACCAGACGCATGCCGACGCCGAGCGCCGGGTCTTCGGTGTACCACCAGGGGCTCTTGGGGAGGTTCGGGTCGACCTCCTTCCAGGCTACGTCCTCGGACCCGCGGCGGGCGGCGCTGCGGAGGCGTTCCGGCTCGTCGTAATAGGAGCCGCCACGGACGACGCGCTGCTGGAGCTTGGTCGGCCACTGGATCGCCGTCGCCAGAGGCACCGGCTGCGGAAGCCCCGCCTGACGGGCGTAGCCTCCGGCGACGAGTTGATCGACGCACCATTCGCCGACGTTGCCGTGCATGTCGTGGAGGCCCCAGGCGTTCGGCTTCTTGCCGCCGACGGCGTGGGTCGTGTCGTCGCCGTTGTCGGCGAACCAGGCATGGTCGTCGAGCGCGCCGGGATCGCTGCCGCACGACCAGGGGGTGTCGGTGCCGGCCCGGCAGGCGTACTCCCACTCCGCCTCGGCGGGGAGCCGGTAGAAGCGGGTGGTGAGAAGGCTGACCCACTTGGTGTACTGCCGCGCGGCGTACTGGGTCATCGTCGACGCGGGGAGATCGGGTTCCTCGCCGTGGGTGAAGGTGGTCGTCGGGTCGTAGAGATTCGACGGCGCGGTCACCGCGTCAGCCTCGTTGTCGGGCGAGACGGCCGGGCGGAGCCGGGCCGACTCGACCGCCTTGAAGAGGTCGCAGGCCGCCATGAAGCCCTTGTACTCCGCCCACGTGACCTCGTGGGCGCCGATCCAGAACGGCTCGATCGCCACCTCGAACTGAGGGCCTTCGTCGTCGCTGCGGTCGCTCTCCGCCGCCGGGCTGCCCATGCGGTAGGTGCCGCCGGGAACGGGGATCATCCGGAACGTGACGTCGGAGCCGGGAAGGGTCTCTTCATAGGAGACCATCCATCCGCCCGGCACCTGGACGACCGGGCCCTCCACGGCGGGCTTGGCATCGCCGGCGACGAACCCTGCCTGAGCATCCGCCCCGGCGGCCGGAACGGAGACGAGGAAGG
Source organism: uncultured Planctomycetaceae bacterium (assembly GCA_963923225.1). Taxonomy (GTDB): domain Bacteria; phylum Planctomycetota; class Planctomycetia; order Pirellulales; family UBA1268; genus QWOP01. Next base: position 4,294 of record CAWUOA010000176.1, on the reverse strand, counting down.
AGGCGGCCAAGAGGGTGGCCTGGACGAGCAGGACGCGCTGGAAACGGGAGCGGGAGGGGCCGGCTGGCATGATGGATCGGTAGAATCCGGAGGTTCGGGACGGAGTCCGTCAGTGTAGCCTGGGGACAGGCCAGCCGGGAAACCGGCCGAGCCGTCGCCCCATCCCCGCGCCGCCGAGGCGCCATCGTTCCGCCGGAGCGCGTGAGCCGTGTCCAGCCCCAAGCCCACGAGCCATTCCTCCGCCGCCGGCAAGGGGAAGCCGAAGCCCGTCGCGGGCAAGGCCGCCGCTGCCGGCAAAGGCGCCGGCAAGCCGTCCGCCAAGGGGAGTGCCAAGGACGACAAGCCGGCCGAGCGGGTCGTCGCCGAAAACCGCAAGGCCCGCCACGAGTACGAGATCGTCGACACCCTCGAGTGCGGGATCGCGCTGGTGGGCAGCGAGGTGAAGAGCCTCCGCGCCGGACGGATGTCGCTCGACGAGGCGTACGGGAGGATCGAGAAGGAGGAGGCCTGGCTGCTGGGCTGCGACATTCCCGAGTACGAGAAGGCCAACCAGCTCAATCACAAGCCGAAGCGCCCCCGCAAACTCCTCCTCCACCGGCGCGAGCTGAAGAAGTTCGCCGGCCAGGCGCTCGAGAAGGGGCTGACGCTCGTCCCGCTGAAGATGTACTTCAAGAACGGCCGTGTGAAGGTCCTGATGGGGATCGGCCGCGGCCGCAAGCTCCACGACAAGCGGCAGAAGCTCAAGGCCCAGTCGGCCCGCCGCGACATCGAGGTCGGGCTCAAGGCACGGCGCGGCGGCTGAGCCGGCCCGGAAAACGAACGCGGCCGCCGCGACGAAGGGTTTCCCGGTCGTCGCGGCGGCCCGTGCGATGTGTGCGGCCGAGGGGAAGGGCCGCGGGCAGCGTCACCCGGCGGGGGCGTCACCGGTCGAGGTGCCGCACGCGCCAGGCTTCACCGAAGATGCCAATCAGCGGTCGTCACCGGCGCCCACCAGGAGCGCCGCGGAGGTCTCGGTCGAATCCTCGGGGTGCCACAGCGGCATGCCGCGCTGGATCCGCTCGGCGAGGATGTCGAGTTTCTGCCGCGAGCCGGCAGGGGCGCTCGTGGGGATGAACTCGGTCGTGGCCTGCGGCTCGAAGTTCTCGTCGTGGCCGTAGAGTTCGATGATTTCGAAGACGTTGCGGATCCGCGCCATCGGAAAAGGGCAACTCCAGGGGTGGTGAAAGGGGGGTGGGGTGAGGGTGCTTGGCTGAGTGCGAGGGAACGGGCGAACTGTGAACTGGACGTCAGCCTGAACCGAAAACCGGTGAAGCCGACAGCCAGTGAAACAGGGCGGACGGAGAACGGACGAACGAAACGGAACCCCGAGCGGGCGATCATCCCGGTCGAGCCGGGAGAGGCCGGTCGGCAGCGATCCGATTCACTGACCGTCAGAGGGCGGGGGGCGGGCGGAATCGATCGGACCGTTGCGATGACGCCCGTGGGAGCGGTCGGCGACGGTTCGCAGGCCACCACGGGGCAATCGGAACGTCGCCATTATGGAGCGACGCGCACACGAGTCAAACAATTCTTCGTGTGAGTTTCGCGGCCGGAAAACAGGCCGGAAAAGATTCGTGCCGGCTGGTCCGGTCGCGGTGACACTGCCGGCGGTAAGCGGGACGGAACCGATGGGCGGAACGGACGAGATGCCGCTTCCGACCGAGTCCCGAGCGGTGCTGGCCTCAGCCCTTGGTGTCGTGGGCCCGGCACCAGGCGATCTTGTCGGCGGTCGACGTGGGCAACGCGCCGCCGGCTCCCTTGGGCTTGGATGCCTTCGCCGCAGGCGCCGGCGCCGCGGCCTCTTCGGCCGCCACTTCTTCGGGCTCCGCCGCGGCGGGAGCCGCTTCGGCGGCCGCAGCCTTGCCGGCGCGGGCACGGGCGAGGATCTCGGCGGTGGAGGGCTTCGCGCCGGCGGCCTTGGCGGGCTCGGCAGGTTTCGCAGCGGCGCCACCGGCCGACTTGGCGCGGGCCGCGGCGAGGATGTCGGCGGTGGAGGGCTTCGCTCCGGCAGCAGGCTTCGCGGGAGCGGCCGCGCCCCCTGCGGCCTTCGCCCGGGCGGCGGCGAGGATGTCGGCGGTGGAGGGCTTGCCGCCGGCGGCAGGCTTGGCGGGGGCGGCCTTCGCAGCCGCGCCTTCCGCGGCGGGCTTCGCCGGCGCCTTGGCCGCGTGCTTCTCTCCTTCGGGCTTCGGCTCCGGCTTCGGCACCACCTGCAGGCAGGAGGGGTCGATGTCGTACCAGCCGATGTTGTTGAACTGATCGAACTCCACCAGGCAGCGGCCGTTCATGTTCACCGTCCGCACCTGTCCGGTCGTGCGGGCGAAGCGGGCCAGCTCGGGGGCCGGGCTCCTCACCACCACGTACTTGTCGGTCCACTCGCTCTTGAGGCGTTCGATGACGTCGAACATGACGGCTTCCCGGCGAAAAAGAGGGTTTTCAGCCCGTCGAATGTGACCGATCCACCGCCCGGATTCAAGCCGGCGCGGGGGGCTCGCGGGGATCGCCTCCCGGCGCGGCCGGCTTCTCGTGTCCGTCGAGCACGGCGATTCCCTCGGGCGAAAAACGATAGGACCAGCGGACGGTGCGGGGGAGTGTCTCCTCGCGGTCGATCGGCACGACGTGCAGCGGAGCGGCGGACGGGGGGGAAAGGCCTCCCGCATCGACGAACCGGTACGTCGATCCGAGTGCCCGGGGCGCCTCGTTGACCCGGGCTGCCAGATCGAAGCGGACGGCTCCCGGCCGCGACGCGTCGGGGAGGATGACTGCCGAGAAATGCGTCCGACCCGCCTGGCCCACCGCCATCACCGGGCTGTCGGTGGCCGAGCCGAGCCGCGTCACCTCGACGAACACCGGCGACGCGGGCCAGCGGTCGTCGCCGTCGCCGAGCGGCCCCTCCACCGATCGCCAGGCGGCGTCCTGGCCGTTCGCCACCGACACCGCATGGTGCCAGCGATCACCGACGCGCTCGAAACGCACCGTCGTCTCCCCGACGACGAGGTGGATCGGCGGGCGGGTGACGGGGGGCATCGGGAGGCTCGGGGGGAGTCTGCGACCGGGGCGATCGAGCCCCGATCGTACTCTCTCTCCCGCGTTCCCCCGCGGAGCGAGGGGCCCCTGGTTGGTGCGCCGCCTCTCCCCGAGGCACACTGAGGCGGACGGGCCGGCCTTCCGGCCCCGAGGCTCTTCCCTCCCGCCGACGCCCTCCGCCGATGGAACCGCGACGCTCGACCGGCTGGCCGATCCTCCTCGGCGTCGTCCTCATCGGGTCGATCATCGCCCTCGGCGTCGGTTGGGTGCTCGTCGGCATCGCCGCCGCCTTCGGTTCGCAGAACGCCGCGCTCTACTGGGTGATCCTCGGGGTGGGGATCGCGCTCTTGGTACTGCTGCTGGTGGGGGTGGTCGTGTACCTGTTCCTCACGGTGAAGGCGATCGCGCTGTCGCAGCGGCAGAGCAACTTCATCGACAGCGTGACCCACGAGCTCAAAAGTCCGCTCGCCTCGCTGAAGCTCTATCTCCAGACCCTCCAGGCCCGGCCGGTGTCGCCGGAGCAACAGGCCGACTTCCACCGCTTCATGCTCAAGGACGTGGAGCGTCTCGACCAGCTCATCGACCATCTCCTCGACGCCGCCAAGACGGTGCAGCGCCGGCCGCGCGGCGGCGACGAGGCGACCGCCGTCGAGCCGATCGTGCGGGCCGCCCGCGACGCGGTGGCGATCCGCTATCGCATCGATCCGGCGTTGATCCGGCTGGTCGGCCTCGCGCCCCCGGGGCCGAAGGTGCGCGGGCGGCAGGCCGACCTGGAGATCGTGTTCCGCAACCTCGTCGACAACGCCGTGAAGTACTCGATGCCGGCGCCGGAGGTGGAGATCGCCGCCGAGACGCGCGGCCGCGAGGTGGTGGTGCGGGTGACCGACAACGGCCCCGGCATCGCCCCCGCCGACCGGGGCACCGTCTTCGGCCGCTTCGTGCGGCTGGGGAGCGAGCTCGAACGCTCCACCCCAGGCACCGGCCTGGGGCTCCATCTGGTGCGGTCGATCGTCCGCCAGCTGCGCGGCCGGGTGAGCGTCCACGGCCGGAGCAGCGGCAGCGGGACGGTGATGGAGGTCCGGCTTCCGGCGGCGTGAGCGCGATGCCGCCGCGGCGCCAGGCGCCGACCCTTTCCCGCCGCGCCGTGGACCGGTCTAATCGACGCATGAGCACACACTCCCATCCGTCGGCTCCGGCCGCCACCGTTCCCGTCGCCGACCCGATCCCGCTG
>CAWUOA010000175.1:0-6796 GCA_963923225.1 uncultured Planctomycetaceae bacterium | reverse complement strand
TGATGTGGAGGAAGCCGTTGCGGCCGACGCCGAAGTCGACGAACGCCGCCTGGATGCTCGGCTCGATGTTGACGATCCGGCCCTTGTAGATGTTGCCGACGTGGTTGTCCTGGCTCGTCCGCTCGACGTACAGCTCCTCGAGGACCCCGTCCTCCATGATCGCGATCCGGCATTCCTCCGGCTGCGACACGTTGATCAGCATTTCCTGCTTCATGATCCCTTTATTCCTTCGGTTCGTTCCCCCCCGACCGCCCCGCGGGCGGCAGACCGCTAGGCGATCGTGTCGGAGAGGAGGCGACGCATCTGGTCGCGCAAGAAAGCCTTCACCTCGCGGGCCCCGTCCATCGACAGGGCACGCTCGGCGATCACGCGGCACTCGGCGACCGAAACACTTCGGCACACCTGCTTGATCTCCGGGATGGCGCTGGCCGGCACGCTCATCTGGCGCAGGCCCATCCCCAGGAGGAGCTGCGTGAACATCACGCTGCCGCTCATCTGACCGCAAACATTGGCCGGCACGCCGGCCTCGCGCGCCACTTCCAGCGATCGCCGCAACTGTCGCAGCACCGCCGGATCGCACGCGTTGTACAGTTCCGCAACCTCCTTGTTGCCCCGGTCGACCGCCAGCGTGTACTGGATCAGGTCGTTGGTGCCGATGGAGAGGAAGTCGACCTCCCTGGCGAAGGCGTCGAGCATGATCACCGCCGCCGGGGTCTCCACCATCATCCCCACCGGCATCTTCGGGTTGAAGGCGATGCCGTGCTCGGCGAGATCCTCCATGACGTCGGCGAGCACCATCCGCGCCTGCCGCAGCTCCATGATCGTGGAGACCAGCGGGAAGAGCACGCGCACGTCCCCCAGGGCGCTGGCCCGGAGGATGGCGCGCAGTTGCGTGCGGAACATCGGCAGCTGCCGCAGCGAGAGGCGGATGCTGCGCAGCCCCAGGCAGGGATTGCGCTCCTCCTCCGGCGTGCTCTCGGTGCGCATCTTGTCGGCGCCGAGATCGAGCGTGCGGATGACCACGGGCTTGCCCTGCATCGAGCGGACCACCTCCGCGTAGGCGGCGTAGTGGTCCTCCTCGGTCGGTTCGCGCGGGCTCGTCAGATAGAGGAACTCGGTGCGGTACAGGCCGATGCCGTCGCAGCCGCGCGACAGGCACTGCTCGGCTTCGCTGGGGAACTCGATGTTCCCCGTCACCTGGATGCGGACGCCGTCGGTGGTCTCGGCGGGCAGGTCGCGGAAGCGGTCGAGGCGGGCGGCGGCGGTGCGGGCGGTCTCCGCCTCGTGGCGGTAGCGGGCGATCGTCTCCTCGTCCGGCTGGAGGATCACCACCCCCTGGTTGCCGTCGAGGATCACCGGCTCTCCGCCCGAGACGTCGGCCAGGAAGGGCCCCAGGCCGACCACCGCCGGAATCTCGAGCCCCTCCGCCACGATCGCCGTGTGGCTGCCCGGGCCGCCGAGCTCGGTGGCGAAGCCCTGCACGAAGCGCCGGTCGAGGTTCGCCGTCTCGCTCGGGGTGAGGTTGTGGGCCAGCACGATCACCGGCTGCGAGATCGCGGCGAGCGTCTCGCGGCGCTGCCCGAGGAGGTTCCGCAGGAGGCTCTTCTCGATGTCGTAGATGTCGTGGGCGCGCTGGGCGATGTGGTTGTCGAGGTTCTGGAACGCCTTGGCGTAGCGGCGCAGCGTCCGGCTCACCGCGTACTCGGGCCAGAAGTTGCGGTCGCGGACGGCCGCGGTGAGCTCCTCCTGGAGCTTCGGGTCGTGGAGCATCGCCAGGTGGGCCGCGAAGATGGCGGCGTACTGGCCGCCGAGCTCGGCCTGGATGGCGTCGCGGTTGCGCTCGATCTCGCGGCCCGTCTCCTCGATCGCCTTGGCGAGGCGCGAGAGCTCGGTGTCGACGGCGCTGCGGGCCACGAAGCGGCGGGGGATGCGGAATCCCTCGGCGTCGAGGACGAGCGCCTCGCCGATCGTGACGCCGGGCGAGACGGCGATTCCCTGGAGTTTGAGCATCGGGCGCAGTCCGCCCGCCGGCGCCGAGCCGTCGAGGGAGAGATCGGCCGGCGGCGGGCGTCGTCAGGACGCCCCCCCGCGGCGATCGGATCCCCCTCACGGATCGCGCCAGGCGGCTGGTCGCGGCTCCTTGGTGTCGTCTTCGGTCGCGGCGTTTCGACGCCGCGTGTGGTCGTTCTTCGCGGCGCACCGGCGCCGCGTGAAATCAGCTCGAACGCCCCGCGGCGTCCACGGTCGCATCACTTTTCTCGTTGAAATTCGTCTCGAACAGCCGCACGATCGCGGCCAGCGCCTCGTCGGCGTCGGGGCCGGTGGTCTCGATCACCAGCCTCGTCCCCTCCTCCGCCGCCAGCGTGAGCAGGTCGAGGATGCTCTTGCCGTCGACGCGCTGGTCGCGGCAGATGACCTCCACCTTCGACTGCCAGCCCCGCGCCTCGCGCGCGAGCCGGTCGGCGGGCCTGGCGTGCAGCCCCTCCTTCAGTCCCACCACCACCTCTCCGGCGCGCTTCTGGTCCATCGCGGCCCCCCGGATCACGAGACCATGCCGTGATTGTCCGCCGCCTCCAGCAGGTGCTGGATGTCGACGGGGCCCTTGGCCGCCTTGAGCTCGCGGCAGAAGGCGTCGTCGCGGAGCTGGCGGGCGATGTTCTCGAGCGCCCGCAGGTGCTGGCCGCGCTGCTCCGGCGGCGACACCAGCAGGAAGAAGAGGTGGACCGGATCACCGTCGAGGGACTGGAAGTCGATCCCCTCCTGGCTGACCGCCACGGTCCCCACCAGCCGGTCGACGCTGGGATGCTTGGTGTGGGGGATCGCCACCCCGCGGCCGATGCCGGTGGTGCCGAGGTCCTCCCGCTTCATGATCGCCTTGACGATGCCGTCGAGGTCGGCCGCGGGAATCTTCCCCGCATCGACCAGGGCGCTGGCCATCTCCCGGATCACACCCTCCTTGGTGGAGGCGTCGACGTGGGCGCGGATGGCATCGACGGCGACGAAATCGGAAAACTTCATGCTGGGTTTCTCGTGTCGGGCCGCGGCCCGAGTCGTGTCGTGTCGCGATCGCCCGGCCGGCTGCGGCCGTCCCCGGTTCCGGGGCGCGATCGGAGGCTCACAGCTTTCGCGACGACTGGACGTGCTTGTGGTCGCGCGTCTTTTCCTTGTGCTTCCGCAGCTGCTGCTCGAGCTTCTGCACCGCCCCGTCGACGCTCCGCCACAGCTGCCCCGAGACCTCGTGGCTGACCATGTCGTGGAAATGTTCCGCGGAAGCGACGATTTCGACCGCCGGCAGCGCCGGATTCTGGAGATCGACCGTCACGTTCAGGGCGGTGATGCCGTCGAAGTAGCGCTTCAGACGGGCCACCTTGGACATGATTTTCGACTGCGTGGCGGGGCTCAGGTGGCCGTGCCGTGCGGAAACGTTCGTCTGCACGCGGAAAATCCTTCGAACGAAGGGCGGAGCCGCCCGGCGGGCCGGGCGGGGAAAGGGGTTCCCGGCGGCCCGGGATCCGTGGCAGCGAGCATATCACTGGCCCCGTCGCTTCGACAAACCAGCGGTGTTCCGCGGCCACGGGCGGCGTTTTTCCCACAGGATCACATTTTCGGTTCGGGTCGGACGCGGACGATGGCCCCCTTGTCCAGTTGGGTTCGCCACCAGGCGGCCCCCTCGCGCCGGGACTCCTCCGGAGCGTCGGGGCGGAACCGGGCCCGGTCGAACGTCGATGGCTCCGTGATGTCGGTGAGGGCGGCCAGGGCGTAGCGCCGCACCACCAGCGCGCCGTCGGCCAGCGCGTCGACGAGGACCCGGTCAGCCCCGTCTCGGAGTTGCGGCGTGGTCGGCCCCCGCCCCATCTCCATGAGCAGCTCCGCTTTTCCCGGCGGTCCATGATCCTCCCAGGCACGGCGGAGCCGCTCCGTCGACGCCGGCCCCCGGCCGAACGCCAGCGGCACGACCGCCCTCTCGAGCGCGGCCCACTGCGTCGGTTCGAGCTTCCGGCCCGGCGCCTCGGCGCAGAGGAGATCGACCGCGGTGGCATAGTCGTCGACGAGGGCCCGCGACACCGCCGCGAAGACCCTGTTCTCGACCCGTCGGTCGACCGCCATCGAGTCGAGCACCTGTTCGAGCCCCGCGGCCGGCGTGCTCCCCGCGGGCAGCGCCGCGAGCCGCTGCACGAAGGCATCGGCGGCGAGTCGCTCGAGCTTGTCGAGCCGCTCGGTCCCGGCGATCCACTCCGCCGGCCGCCTGTCGTCCGTCTTCAGCGCCGAGACGCCCCCGAACGAGGTCCACTGGATCACGCCCGCAGGGGGCAGCGACGGGGCAGCGTCCGCATCGCTGCCGGCCGCCGACCACTCGAGCGTCTGCGACACCGCGTTGACCATCGCCCAGGTGTGCACCTTGCGGTCCCCCTGTCCCCGATCCCACAGCCGGCCCGATTCCACCGCCACGCCCCTGTCGAGACCGGCCACCACGCGGCCGTCGAGACCGCCGGCGACGATCGCCAGCCGGGCATCGCCGCGCGCCGCCCGGGCGCCGACGCGTCCCTCCGTCACCTCGACACGCGGCGTGCCGTCGGGATCGACGTCGACGCGGAGGATCGACCGCGGCTGCAGACGCAGCGGAAGTCCGCCGAGCGTGATCTCCGGCCGCATCCCCGGGGGCACGACGAGCTCCGCACCCGCCGGGACCGGCGCCCCGCCCCCCAGCGGCTCGACGCGCACCAGATCCCCGTCGACGACGCGGACGAGCACGACGCCGCCGGCCGACACGACTCCCACCCCGGCGCTCGCCGCGGCCCCCTCCAGACCGACGTCGTCGGCCACGCCCGCATCGGCGTCGGGAGCCTTCGCGGCCTTGGGCACGGGCTTCGCCGGACGGACGCCGGCGGCGATCGCCAGCGCCTCCCCGGCCCGCACCTTCTTCGGGCCCTGCGGCGCCTGAGCGTCCGCTGCCGCGACCGTCTCGTCGGCCGGGGGCGCGTCCGCCAGGTCGACCTCGTCGGGCATGGCTTCGTCCGGCGCGCCGTCGCCCGCAGCCGGCCCTTCGGTGGCGTCATCCATCGTCGCGGCGGGGTCGACCGCCGCGATGGCCGCGTCGTCGGCAAGCGCGTCGGACGCGTCCGCGCCGTCGCCGTCGGCGGAAGGCTCGCCGTCTGCCGCATCGCGCACGGCGACGTCGTCGCGGCCCGCGCCCGCCTCGGTCGGCGCCTCGAGCGCAGGCTCGTTCGCAGCCTCGTCGGCCGCCGCCCCTTCCGCAGGCGCGCCCGCCACGTCTCCCTCCGGGGCGCGCGGCCCCTGCACCTTGGGAGCGACCTGCAGGAGCCCCGCCGAGCGGGCGAAGAACAGGCCCAGCACCCCCAGGAGCAGCAGCGACGCGGCGAACGTCCCCCACGCGGCCCACGGCGTGCGTCGCCGCTCCCGCGCCGCCACCGGCGCCAGGGGCGTCACCGCCACGCCGCCTGCATGGCTCTCCCCCCGGCTCGCGGCCCGCTCGTGTCGGCCCTCCTTCGCACCGGGCACGGGGGCCGCCGCCCCGCCGAGGAGGACCTCGGGGTGGGCCTTCATGCGGTGCTCGATCGAATGGAGCAGCGCGCGCCTGCCCGCCGCGTCGAGCGGCTGGATCACCGACGGGTCGCGGGCCACCTCGGCCAGGATCGCGTGGCACGAGGCGACCTCCGCCAGATGGACGTCCGACTCCAGGCAGATCGTCTCGAACGACTCGAGGCGCTCAGGCGGCAGCGCGTTGTCGAGGTATTCGGCGACGGAATTGGCGTCGCCGGCGAGCCCCTTGGCACCCAGCCGCGGGCTGCCGAGCCGGTCGTTGGCCACCACCGCGCCGATCCGCTCGACCAGTTGCCTGGCGACCTGGCTCTCCCCCACCTTCTCGCCGAGCTGCTTCTGCTCCTCCGGCGGAAGGACGGCATCGACCCAGGCGAGCAGGGTGCGGAGGGTGAGTCGCATGGAAGGGATCTCCACCGGAGGTCGAAGGGCGAGCGCGAGACGCGGCTCCCTTCAAAAGGAGTGGCGCGGGGGGCCCGATTTCGTGCGTGGCTGTCGAAAATGGGGCCTCACGGGAGGGTTCGCGGCGGCGAGTCGCCCCCCTCCGGCCGACCAACCATCTCGAGAGCCGATTCATGCAAGAAAATCGGCCGTCGAACTCCCGCCGGGGGGCTCACGTATACGATGGGATGGCCGCAGGGCTCGGCCGGGTCGGTCGAGCCTCCCGTGCGGTCGCAGGGTCTTCCAGGAGCGCTGCGATGGCCGACATGTCCCGGATCCGCCAACAGGCAATCCTGCGGCAGGCCACCGGCTACATCGAGCTGGGCGAGTTGCTTGTGGAGAACGACCGGCCGGCCCCGCCGCCGTCGGCCCGGCTCCTGGTGCGCGCGATCGAACTGCTCGCCACGCTCGACGAGCCGGCCCGCTCCGAGCCGATGGCCCTGCTCCTCCGCGGCGAGGCGCTGCGGGCGCTGGGCCGGTGGGAGGAGTCGCTCGAGGCGATGCGCGGTGCCGCCGAACTCGAGCCCGAGCGTCTCGAGGCCTGGCTCGGCATGGGCTGGTGCCTCAAGCGCCTCGACCGGCTCGCCGAGGCGATCCAAGCCCTGCGGCGCGGCCTCGACTCCGCCCCCGAGCAGGCGATCCTCCACTACAACCTCGCCTGCTACCTCTCCCTGGTCGGGGATGCGGCGACGTCGGTGGAGCACCTCGCCCGGGCCATCGCGCTCGACGGCCGCTACCGCGATCTCACCGAGGCGGAGCGCGACTTCGACCCGATCCGTCGCGACCCCCGCTTCCA
>CAWUOA010000174.1:0-6811 GCA_963923225.1 uncultured Planctomycetaceae bacterium | reverse complement strand
TTCGAGCGGGCCGACCGCCCCGGCGGGCTGCTGATGTACGGCATCCCCGACTTCAAGCTCGAGAAGGCGCGCGTCCTGCGGCGCGTGCAGATCATGGAGGAGGAGGGGATCGAGTTCCGCTGCGGGGTGAACGTCGGCAAGGACGTCACCGGGGAGCAGCTCGCCAAGGACTACGACGCGATCCTCCTCGCCGGCGGCTCGACGCTCGGCCGCGACCTGCCGATCCCGGGCCGTGAGCTCCGCGGCGTGCACTTCGCCATGGACTTCCTCCCGCAGCAGAACCGGCGCAACTTCGGCGACGCCGTCCCGGGGCAGATCCTCGCCGCCGGCAAGGACGTGGTCGTCATCGGCGGCGGCGACACCGGCAGCGACTGCGACGGCACGAGCATCCGCCAGGGGGCGAAGTCGGTCGTGCAGTTCGAGCTCCTCCCGCAGCCGCCCGACGTGGGCAAGTATCCGCGCCGCTCCGAGCGGCCGGCGAACACCCCGTGGCCGCAGTGGCCGGTGATCCTGCGGACGAGCTCGTCGCACGAGGAGGGCTGCCGCCGCGAATGGTGCATCCTCACCAAGGAGTTCCTCGGCGACGCCGACGGCAACCTCCGCGCCGTGAAGACCGTGAACATCGAGTGGTACAGCGATCCGGAGACGAAGCAGTTCAAGTTCCGCGAGCTGGCCGGCACGGAGAAGGAATGGCCCTGCCAATTGGCGCTGCTCGCGATGGGCTTCGTCGGCCCGGAGAAGCAGGGCCCGATCGAGCAACTGGGCCTCGAGCTCGATCCGCGCGGCAACGTGAAGGCCGGGGCCGACTACAAGACCAGCCGTGACGGCGTCTTCGCCGCGGGCGACATGCGCCGTGGCCAGTCGCTGGTGGTGTGGGCGATCCACGAGGGGCGCGAGGCGGCCCGCTCGATCGACCTGTGGCTCATGGGCCAGACGAACCTCCCCAGCCTGGCGGCCGGCGAGTTCGCCGTCCACGCGGGCTAGCAGCACTCCGGAAGGACGCCACGCGGGGCGCCGGCCGTCACCGGCCTGCCGCCCCGCGTGGCTCCCCACGGCGTGAAAGGCCGCACGACGGCCTCACCCCCGCAGGCCGAGGCCCAACGCCTCGCGGCAGTGGCGGATGCTGCGTTCGAGGTCGGCCAGCTGGTAGGCCTGTTCGGCCCCCTTGCGGGCGTCGCCGTCGGGGGGCGAGAAGGGGTCGATGGCGTGCCCCTTGCGGGCCAGGGCCTCGAAGGCGGCCAGGTCGGCGGCGGGCATCGCCGGGAAGGCCCTCCAGAAGCCGGGCTCGAGGTAGGGCAGCTCGCGGGCGAAGCCCGAGATCGTCTCGATGTGGACGACCACGCCGGGGCAGCGCTTCTCGAAGAGGTCGAAGAAGGCCGGCAGGTCGAGGCAGCCCTCCCCCATCGCCGTCCACTGCACCTTGACCCCCTTCTCGCTCGGCCAGATCTGGCCGTCGCGGAGGCTCGTGGTGAGGACGTACGGCGCGACCGTCTCGAGGGCCCGCAGCGGATCGTCGAGCGTCCACATCGCGTTGCCGGAGTCGAAGTTCACGCCGACGAAGTCGGGGCCCGCCTCCTCGACGAGGCGCACAAGCTCGCTCGCACGGAGGTCGCCGGCATGGTTCTCCACGGCGATCTTGACGCCCGCGTCGAGGGCCCGGCTCCGGCAGGCCTCGAGGACCTTCACGGTGTCGGCGATGCGGGCGTCGATGCCCCCCTCGGAGAGCCGGTCTTCGTGGTTGCCGAGGATCACGCGGAAGGCCTTCGAGCCGAGGTCGCGGGCCATGCGGATGCCGAGTGCCAGATGGTCCTCGGCCGAGCCCCAGTCCTTGCGGAAGGTCTTCGAGGTGGGGCAGATGCTCCACGAGCCGAGCTCCAGGCCGACACCGCGGTCGGAGGCGTAGCGGGCGATGCCCGCCAGGGAGTCGTCGTCGGTCTGGCCGCCGAACGGGCCGAAATCGGTGATGAACACCGAATCGCAGCCGAGCTTCTCGGCGTGATCGACGAGCTGGCGGGCGTCCCACCCCATGGCGCGGACGGCGAAGTTGTCGAAGCCGAGGGGGATGCCGCGGCGGCGTACGGTGGCGGCCGGTGCTGCGACGGCGGCCGGGGCCGCGATCGCGGCGGCGGCAGAGGCCAGGGAGAAGGCGCGGCGGGTGAGGCGGGGAAGCGACGGCATGACTCGTGTGGGCATGGTGGGCTCGGGGGGGATTCGCGGGCTCCGGGCGAGGGCCCGGGGCGCGAGAACTGTGACAGAAGCGGGCGGGCCGATCAACGATCGCCGCCGGGGGCGGGACGGAGATGGAGCTCGAGGGAGCCCGAGAACCCGGCGAGGTCCCCCGGCGGGGCGTTGATCTTCGCCTGGAGCGGGCCGTCGGCGGGGGCGGTGAAGCGGCCGCGGGATCCTTCGGCGACGACCACGAACCGGGGCCGGCCCCCTTCCGGGGGCACCGTCCACTGGCCGAGCAGCAGGCGGCCGACCGGCCGGCCGCGGTAGTACTCGAGCGAGATGCCGTCGGCGGTGCTCTCGAGCGCGACGTCGCCGGCGCGGCCGACGCCGCATCGCCCGCGGCTCGCGAACTCCACCCCGTCACCGCGGGCGAGCGCCACGCCCGTCGGCTGCCACCCGCGGTCGGCGGAGATCGCCGTCTGGAGCCGGCCGGCGAGCGGCCCGCCGGGGCTCCAGTCGATGCGGCTGCGGGCGAAGTCGAAGCCGTGGTCCACCTCGTCGGTGAAGGCGTCGAAGTCGCGTGCGGTGCGCTCGGCGTCGGGCCCGGGGAGGGCCGCGAGACGCGCGTCGAGACGGTCGTCGAGCGGGCCCCGCTCGAGCTCGGCGAAGCGTGGGGCGTGATCGGGATGGAGCGCGAGGAGGGCCACCGCCGCCCAGCTCACGGCGTAGGTGTCGATGGCGTGCCGCGGCGAGGGGGGGGTGGCGAAGACGTCGGCGAGCGAGGGGATGGAGCCCGCCGCGCGGAGCCGGCGCAGCGATTCGATGCGGCCCCACTGCTCGACGTCCCCGGCCGACTCGGGGATCGGCGTGGCGACGAACCGGCCGTCGTCGAGCCGGTGGGCGGCGAGGAGCTCGGCGATCCCCTCGGTGTACCAGGCGGGGGCGGCGAGGCCGAGCAGGGTGAGGGTGAAGGCGTGGACCCCTTCGTGGAGGAGGAGGTGGCGCCGATAGGCGGGGTTCGACTGGTCGTCGATCCAGAAGCGGTCGCCGGCGCAGAACCCGTTGGCGAAGTCGGGGATCGAACCGTCGGCAGGGAGGAGCCCCACGGCGCGGAACCGCTCCCGGTCCGCCATCAGGCAGCCGACGGCGCGCCAGCCTTGCGTGCGAGAGGCGTCGAGGCGGTAGTGATCGCGCCAACTCGTGAATGCTTCGTCGAACAGCTCCGGCAGCGCGTCGACGCCATCGTCGTCCCGTGGCGGGAGATCGGTGACCAGGAGGAGCCGCGGGCCGGCGACGACGCGGAGGCCGGCGCGGCGGGCCGTGGCCTCGATCCGAGCGGCATCGGAGCTCCCGGGCGCCGCGATGCAACGGTGCGCGAGGCCCGCGGCCGCGAGGCCGAGGGCCGTTCTCCTGGTGCAGCCGAAGCGAGTCCCGATTCCCATGGAGATCCCCATTCTGGAGCAGCCGGGTCGTCGATTCTCACCCGCAGCGTCTCCCCAGTTCAGCAGGCTTCCCCAGCCTGCCGCAAGCCTTGAAGCCCTGCACGAACGGGCTGAATCCTCCCGGGACTTTCGTCCGATCGGAAAGACGACGATTCGATCGCTCGACCAGGGACACCCGCCGTGCGCCACCACCCGCGGCTTCGCGACGCCGGTCCCGGGGGCTCCCTCCCCACGGCGGTCGTCCGCGCACTGGCCGGAGTGTCCACGCTGCTGGCGGTGTGGCTCGGTCTCTCCGGTATCGGACCGACGGCGTCCGCCTCGGCAGCCGATTCCCCCGCCCCGTCGGCGCCGTCCGCCGCTCCCAATCCGTGGGCGACCGGCGGCGGGCCGACGAGTGCCCCCCCGCCGGCCGGGGCGCTGCCATCGGTGACGCAGGCCTTCGCGATGCCCGCCACCGTGATCCACGGGGGCGCGATACCGGCGGGGTGGCAGCCGCAGCCGATCGCCTATTCGGGCATCGGCGCCGACGGCAAGCCGATGACGGTGTACGTCGCACCGACCTACACGTTCACGTTCGTCGCGGGCCCTCCGGTGCTCGCCGCGGCCGCCGCGCCGACGCGTGGCCAGGTCAATCGGATCCAGGCCTACTCGCCGCCGGCGGTGCAACCAGGGTGGAACTACCAGTCGCAGGGGGCGCCGATCGCCTCGACGGCGCTGCCGGCCTACACCCGCTCGGCGCCGGTGCCGTATCAGTATCCCGCCGGAGCGCAGGCGCTCGCCGGCCAGCCCGTGGCGCCCCCGGCGATGCCGGCCGCCCCCGCGCCGACGCTCGTGCAATCGCCGATCGCGCCGCCGCCCCAGGCCCCGGCGCTCGCCGCGCCGCCGACGCAGTGGGTGTCCGTGCCGCCGACGTCGGCCCCGGCGGGAAGCGACGCCCTGGGGCAAGCGCTCGCCGGCGCCGCTCCGGCGGTGATGGCGGGCACCGCCGGGGCCGTCGCCGCCGCCAGCCAGCCCGCTCCCGTGGCGTCGATCGCCCCGCCCCCCGCGGCGCCTCCGGTGGCACCGCCCGTGGCCCCGGCTCCCGAGCCGGCGATGACGCCGGTGCCGGCCTCCGATCCAGCCCCCCCGCGGTCGACGACGTCCACGTCGTCGTCGTCGTCACCCCCGGGAACGACGCACGTGTGGCGCGTGGTGGGAGTCCATGACGGCGACACCGTCACCTGTCTCGACGAGACGAACACCCAGCAGAAGGTCCGCTTGGCGGAGATCGACGCCCCCGAACTGGGACAGGACTACGGCAAGGTGGCGCGCGAGTCGCTCGCCGAGATGGTGTTCGGCAAGACCGTGACGGTGCAGGAAGAGGGGAAGGACCGCTACGGCCGCTGGATCGGGCACATGCAGGTCGATGGCGTCGACGTCAATCGGCGGATGGTGGCCACCGGCAACGCCTGGCACTACGCCGACTACTCCCGCGACGCGGCGCTCTCGACGCTCCAGGAGCAGGCGCAGGCCCAGCGGCTCGGCCTCTGGTCGCAACCGGCTCCGGTGCCGCCGTGGGAGTTCCGACAGAACGTGAAGAAGGCCGCCACCGGCTGAGCGGTGGCGGCCCCTTCGTGCGGCGTTTACGCGACGGACCGTCGCTGGCAGCTCATCGCTTGCGGCCGTCGCGGCGGGCTTGGTTGCGCTTCCCGGTGGCGATCAGGTGGGCCGATCGGCGCGTCTTCGATCCCTCCATCGCGAACCCCTTGGCCTTCGCCGCGGTGCGTGCCGATCGCTGCTTGGCGCCGTCGATCCCGAAGGCCTGCATCCCGGTCTGCGGGGCGAGCGCGGCACGGTTCACGCGGGCCTTGCGCGACTTGGCCGAGGCGGGCTTCTTCGCCGGAGCCGCCTTGCGCGGTGCGGCAGGGGCGGCCGGAGCCGCCGCGACGACCGGTGCCGGTGCCACGACCACCGGTGCCTTGGGAGCCGCGGGCCGGCGTGGTGCGGGCGCCTCGGGACGCGGCGCGGTGCGGCGGGCCGCCCGGCCGGCGATCGTCTTGTCACGAGCCTTCGCCTTCGGATTGGGCCCCCTCTTCCCGGAGATCGCCGCCCCCGCCTGCGTGACGAGATCCGCCAAGTGACGCTCGAATCGCTCCACGGCTGCCTGGAAGGCGTCGGCCTTCTCGTGGCTGCGGGCATTGGCGCCGGCGCCGGTCGCACGTTTCGACTTGCGTCCCTGGGCCGCGGCGAGGTCGCGCCATTTGTCCCGGAGGCCCCGCGCTTTCCGCGCGGCCGACTGGACCTTGGACTGGGAGGCGCTCGCGAGCGCCGAACCGAAGCTCGAGTCGAGCAGCGCGCGCTCGGCGGCGGTGAACAGTTCGCGGATGTGGGCGAAAGGAGAGGGGGCGGTCTTGCGGGCCATGGTGCGTTGCTTTCGTGGGTGAGAGGGTGAGATCGTCGAAGCCGGTCACGAGTCCGGCGGGAATGGGTGTTCGTGGAATCGATGGTCGATCGAAGGGAAGGGGAGGCGAGGGGCGGGGCGGCCAGCCCGTGAGGCCGCCCCGCCGCGCTCGATCATCCGCGGCCCGCCGGCCGCGCGAAGTGGAGCCGAATCCGGTAGGGCCGCGGGCGGAGCGACGCTGCGGCGCCATCGCCGATCGTCGCCGCGCGGTCGGCCGAGGGCTGCGTCGGCGGCGGAGGGACGTCTCCCCCTTTGCCTGCCGGCCTCGAGCCAGTCGCTCCCGACTTCCGCATCCACTCCGGCTTCCAGGAATCAACCCGAACGAGACGCTTCCGATACTGCGTCTGCTCGGCTTCGTACATCCACATCGCTGCGTCCCCGTTGCGCGCCTCCCCGGAGGGTGGCGAGCCTCGCAGCCTCGTCCACTCCCGGTTGATGCGAGGAGTGATCGGCTTCACGGGGCACCCGGCCGCAGAGTCGACGCAGACAGGACAGTCTGCGCCGATCATCCGGATGGAAAGGGCCGCCCGAGCCAGAGAGTCGGGCGAACCGGCCGGGGGCGATCAACGACCGCCGGACTGCTGCCGGCGCTCTTCCATCTGGCGGCGATACTCGGCGCGCCGGGAACGTTGCTCGGGGTCGGTGTTGTCGAGGGCCGCTTTGCGGCGGTTGTTCCGATCCTCTTCCGATCCACCGCGCGGTCCACCGCCGCCGCCGGGACCGCCGCCACCCGGGCGACCACCTCCGCCGCCCCCACCAC
>CAWUOA010000173.1:0-6832 GCA_963923225.1 uncultured Planctomycetaceae bacterium | reverse complement strand
CGTTGAAGGCCTTCACGACCCAGTCGCGGTAGGCCCACATGTGGCGCTCGTTGTCCAGATGCAGCCCGTGGGTGTCTGCGTAACGGGCCACGTCGAGCCAGTGCCGCGCCATCTCCTCGCCGTGGTGGGGGTTGGCCAGGAGCCTGTCGACGTACTTCTCGTAGGCGTCGGGGGAGGGGTCGGCGAGGAGCGCCGCGACGTCCTCCGACTTCGGCGGCAGACCGGTGAGGGCGAAGGAGGCGCGGCGGGCGAGCGTGGCCCGGTCTGCTTCACCGCCGAGCGGCAGCCCCTCGGCGGCGATGCGGGCCTCGAGGAAACGGTCGATGGCGCTGGCGGGGTTCGCCGGAGCGGGGGGCACCTCCGGCCGGGCGATCGTGCGGAACGACCAGTGTTGCTCGAACGGGGCCCCGGCCGAGATCCAGCGGGCGAGGAGCTCCTTCTGTCCCTCCGAGAGCTCCTTGTGGGCGTGCGGCGGCGGCATGACCAGGTCGGCGTCGGTCGAGCGGATCCGTGCGATCAAGGCGCTTCCGGGGAGGTCGCCGGGGACGACGGCCCGGGCGCCGGTGGGGAGCTCGGCGGTGGCCGCCGCGCCGTCATCGAGCCGCAGCCCCGCCTCCTGCTTTCCAGGACCGTGGCACGCGTAGCAATGCTCGGAGAGGAGCGGGCGGATGTCGCGGTCGAAGCGGATCGGCTTCTCGGCCGCACTCGCGGTCAGGGCTCCCAGTCCGAGGACCGCGGCGAGTGCCGGGAACACCACCTTGCAGGCGGAGCGGGACCACACGAAAAAACGCATCGGAACGGCCTCCGGGTGCTTTTCCGCGTCGCCGACCCGCTCCTGGAGGAGACGGATCGCGGACGTTCCGAGCCTCGGCGAACGCGCCGCAGGCTCGAAAGGTCGATCGGCGGGGCCGGTGAGGAGGCGAAAGGGCGAAGTCCCCTCCGTGATCCTCCCCCGGCCATACAACCGATCGATTTTGACACGCTCCGGCCCTGCGGGCAAACCCGCCCGGTGGCGCGTTTCGGAGGCTGGGGGCGCCGCGAAGGCCCGCCCGGCCGCGTGGAACGGGCCGGAAGGCGTGGGCCGCCGGACGTGTCCGATCAGCCCTGCAGGGGGCGTCCCACGAGCCGCTCCACCTCGTCGGCGGCGACCGGCACGTGGGCGGAGAGATCCACGGGCCCCGAGGGCGTGACCAGCACGTCGTTCTCGAGCCTCACGCCGATCCCCTCCTCGGGGATGTAGATGCCGGGCTCGACCGTGATCACCCAACCCGGCTGGTAGGGGCCGTCGAAGGGGGCGATGTCGTGAACGCCCAGGCCGAGGGAGTGGCCCAGGCCGTGCATGAAGTACTTCCGGCAGGCCGGCTCGTCGGCCGAGTCCTTCGCCAGGTCGGCGGCGGAGATCAGCCCCAGGCCGACGAGCTCCTCCGCCATCTGCACCTGCGCCGCGCGCCGCCACTCGCGGACCGTCGTGCCCACGGTCGTCCGCGCGATCGACGCCACCAGGACCCTGTGGACGGCGTCGTACACCGCCCGCTGCCGGGGGGTGAAACGGCCGCTCACGGGATAGGTGCGCGTCAGGTCGGCGTTGTAGTTGGCGTAGCAAGCGCCGACGTCGACCAGGAGCAGGTCGCCGTCCCGGCAGGGCTCGGAGTTGGTGTTGTAGTGGAGGACGCAGGCGTTCTTCCCGGAGGCGATGATCGGCTCGTAGGCCATCTTCGCCCGGTTCCGCACGAACTCGTACTGCAGCTCCGCCTCGAGCTCGTACTCCATCACCCCCGGCTTCACCGCGGCGAGCATGCGGCGCAGCCCCGCGTCGGTGATGTCGATC
Organism: uncultured Planctomycetaceae bacterium; assembly: GCA_963923225.1. Taxonomy (GTDB): domain Bacteria; phylum Planctomycetota; class Planctomycetia; order Pirellulales; family UBA1268; genus QWOP01. The sequence continues at coordinate 5,004 of CAWUOA010000173.1, read as the reverse complement.
GCCCGGCGCAGGAGCTCCACCTCGGTCGCGTCCTTGACGGCGCGCAGGCGCCGCATGATCGGCGCGAGCCGCTCGTAGCGGTGGAGCGGGTAGCGGTCGATGAGCTGCCGCGCGAGGCGCAGGTCGCGCGGATCGACCTCGGCGGAACTGCGCTCGTGCTCGTTGGCGTTGAGGTACACCCGCTCACTCTCGCACATGAGCACGTGGAGCGCGGTGGGGAGCTCGGAGAGCCAGCGGACGCGCTTGATGCCGGAGATCGCGGTGGCGCGTTCCTTGGAGAGCTTCTCCCCCTCCCACGTCGCCAGATGCTCGTTGGGCTGGCGGATGAAGAGCATCTCGCGCTGGGCCGGGTCGGTGGCCTCCGGCGCCAGCACCAGCACGCTCTCCTCCTGCTCGATTCCCGAGAGGTGGAACAGGTCGGCGGCCGGGTGGATCGGAAACGTGCCGTCGCCGGTGGCAGGGAGGATGTCGGCGGCGTGGACGACCGCCAGGCTCCTCGGCCCGAGGGCCGCGGCGAGCTGCTGGCGGTGGGCGGTGAAAAGCGCGCTGTCGACGGTCGCGTGCCGCATGGGAGCCTCCGGGGAAAACGCCGCCGCCGCGTGTCGGCACCGGCGGGGCCGCATCGTACACGGCCGGCGGGGCCCCCGGCGATCAGCGGTAGGCGGGGGGGCCCCAGGGCTGCGCCGCCTGCTGCGGGGCGTAGGGCTGCTGGTACGGCTGCTGGTACTGCGGCTGGGGGACCTGCTGCGGGTAGCCGGGCTGTTGGTAGGCGGGCTGCTGCCACGACGTCGGCTGCGCCTGCCCCCAGCCCTGCTGCTGCGCCGCCTCGAGCGCTTCCTGCTCCACCCGCTGCCCCACCTGCTGCCCGACGAACCAGGCGCGGGCCCGGTCGAAGTTGAGCGTCGGGATGCCGTTGTTCCAGCTGATGGTGAGGATCCCGGTGGCGAAGAGGAACGGCAGGAGGAGGATGAACAGACGCGATCCCCACCGTGTGGTGACCACCTTCGCCACCGGTGCCGGCATCACCGGCGCCGCCAGCCCCACCGCACGCTGCGCGACCGTCTGCTTCTTCCTGGCCATCGCACGCTCCTCCTCGGGGTCCCGCCCGCACTCTCGGGACGGCTCCGGGGAAGAGATCGGCAGCGGAGGGGGGCGTCATCCAACGCGCCCGGGTGCCAGGCTTGAGGCTGGCTCAGCTTCTCCCGCTTCCGCAGGTTGCCGGGGCGGGCCCCGGTGCCGGCGTGACCTGCCGACCACGGCCGACGGCCCGTGCTCTCCTCGCGGGCCGGATGGCGTCGCTCAGGCGAGGACCTCGCGCACCGGCGTGCCACCGCCGCCGATTTTGAACGGGCGTCCGTTGGGTGCGTTGAACGGGCGGTCGTACGGCAGGCCGGCTGCCGCGGCGACCGTGGTGGCGAAGTCGGCGACGCTCACGGCTCCCGACTCGGGGAAATGGGCCCGTTCGTCCGATTCGCCGTAGACCACGCCGGGCTTGATGCCCGCTCCGGCGAGGACGCAGGAGAACACCGCCGGATGGTGGTCGCGTCCGGCGATCGTGTTGATCGTCGGGGTACGGCCGAACTCGGTCTCGATGACCACCAGCGTCGACTGGAGCAGCCCCCGTGCGTCCAGGTCCTCGAGCAACGCGGTCACGCTCTGATCGAGGGTGCTGGTCAACGCGGGAAGAGCGCTCGGCAAATACATGTCGCCGTGCAGGTCCCATCCGCCGGAATCGATGTCGACGACGCGCACTCCGGCTTCGACCAGTCGCCGCGCCAAAATGCAGCCCTTTCCCAACAGGGTCTCGCCATATCGTTCGTGCACGTTCGGGGGCTCGCGCGAGATGTCGAACGCCTTCAACTGCGAACTGCCGATGAGCTTCACCGCCTCCGCGTAGATGGAATCGTACGCATCCACGATTCGGTCTTGATACCTCTCCTTGAAGCTCTGGTCGATCCGCTCCGCGATGGCCAATCTGCGGTTGAGCAGCGGTTCCGGCAGATGACGGGGACGCTGCGCGTGCACCAGCCCGCGGGCGGGGTCGTTGACGGAGACCGGCGAGAGTCGTGCGTCGAGAAAACCGCATCCGGGATGGGTGTTGCCGTCGCCGACGAAGACGAATCCGGGGAGCTCGCCTTCGTAATGGGTCGCATGGAGCACCCAGGAACCCGTCGACGGATGACGGATCGTGTTGATCATCTCGTAGCCGGTACGCAACAAGTACGTCGCTTGGTTGTGATCGCCCGTCTGCGTGCCGACCGTCCGGATGACCGCCAGCCGGTCGGCCATGGCGGCCAGCCGTGGGAGGCGTTCGGCGAACACGATGCCGGGGATGCTCGTTCGAATCACACCCGTACTGCCCTGCTCGGCTCGCCCCGGCTTCGGGTCGAACGTGTCGAGCTGGCTCATCCCTCCGCCCATGTGGAGGGTGATGATGGCGGCCGGGGCGCGTCGTTCGGTGTCCGCCTTCACCGCGTCGTCGACGCGCGTCGTGTCGGCGATGCTCACTCCGAGCGCCGCGCCCACCATGCGAGTGATCATCGCGCGACGGGAACACTCGTCGTCGTGTCCGGAAAACGGGGCTGGCATGGGGGTGCGCCTGCGGAGCGGGGAAGATGGTCGGGAAACTGTCACGACACGCTCACTGAATGAACAAGAACTCCCGCGTATTCAACAGCGCCCAGGCCACGTCCCGGATACCCGAAGGGATCGAATCCGCGGCGAGGATGGAGGCCTTGACGAACTCGCTCTCACCCGCGTCGGGCAAGCGTGAGAGAATCGACATGAAGAGCACGTCCACCGCACGGTTCGCGGGGTTGCTGGCGACGGCGTCCATGAGGACGGAGCCGTCGTCGAGGCTGCCGAGAAGGAGATTGCCGTGCAGCAGTTCGAGAATCTGCGAGAGTGTCGGCACGGTGCGGCCGCCGTCGATCGTCTCCCGGTCGCCGATGCCGAACTCGATGAGCAAGTGCGTGGCATGCAAGGGGAACCTCAACTCGCTCGCCGGCGCCAGCGGATAATTGAGGAACAGCACGGCCTCGTCCCGACTGCGCTGCAGGGCGTCCTTCATCAACTGATCCCGATACGCTTCGTACGTCGAAAAGGCGACGTCGAAATCGACGTCGTTCCCGACGATGTCGAAATCGTTCAGCACCGAGTACCGCTCGTAGGCCGGGCGCTGGTAGACCCAGCGGTTCCTGACGAAAAGGGTGAGCATCGAGTCCCAGAGCTGTTCCGCCGTCATTCGTCGCAGCGCGGGTGCTTGAAAGGGGAACGGCTCGGTGGAGGTGGGGTCGTAGGTGACGGCGCGCCTCTGCCACGCATCGGTCGCGACGAGGACCCTCACGTACTCCCGCATGTCGAAGTCGAGGTCGACGAAAAGCTCGGCCAGGGCGTCGAGCAATTCGGGGTGGGAGGGGGGATTCCCATCGCCGAAATCGTCGATCGGTTCCACGATCCCCACGCCGAAACAGAATCTCCACAGCCGATTGGCGATCGTGCGGGAGAACTGGGGATTCTCGGCCGAGGTGACCCAAGCGGCGAACTGCGATCGCGGGGCGGCGTCGGCGGCGTCGGCGGGCACGTCGCCCCAGGGGAGCCGCGGCGGAATCGATTCGCCGGGCCTGCCGTTGTCGTAGCGGTAGTTCTTGGGCAGGGCGATCTCCAGCGGGTCGTGACGCACCTTGGAGGCGTTGAGCCGCATGAACATCTCGAATTGACCTGCGTCGACCGGGTCCGGCGTCCAGCCCTCGGCCGATCGTGAATCGATCTGATCGCTGATGGCCTTCCTGTTCCGCTGCACCAGGGCGTGGACGGCCTGGGCGGCTTCGCTGGGACCGCCGGTCGGCTCGCGTCCGGTGCTGGTGCCGGCGGTGAAGGCGGCGAGTTCATAGAACTGCCGCTGGGTCCAGGGGGCGAACGGATGGTCGTGGCACTCGGCGCACCCCAGCTGCGTGCCGAGAAACACCCGCAACGTATTCGACATGTAGGCCAGCGGCATGCCTTGGTCGCGGAGTTGATACCCGACGGCAGGACTCTCCCACAGCTTTCCGTCGGCGGTCAGCATGGTGTGGACCCATTCGTCGTATGGGCGGTTGTCGGCGATCGAACGCTTCACCCAGTCGAGGTACGGAGTGAGGTCGAGGTCGAACTGGGGCTCCTCCTTGAGCCGGAGCGTCGCTGCCCAGAGGTTGTAAAAATTGCTGACCCAATCCGGGCTTTCGAGCAGGTCGTCGACGAGGTTCGCCCGCTTGTCGGGATCCTTCGAGTTGATGAAGGAAAGCGTCTCCGCGGCCGTGGGAATGCGTCCGTTCAGGCTCAAGTAGGCGCGTCGGACGAAGCCCGCGTCATCGAGACGGCGCACGTCGCCGGGATGTCCGGACCCGATCTTCGCGAGAAGGGCGTCGATCTTCGCGGCGTGTGCGGCGACGGACGGTCGCCGCTCTCTGTCGATCGGCGCGACGTCGAAGGGCGGGGACGTTCGGGGTGTCCGGAGGGCGTTCGGAATCTGCGAAGACACGGGGTTGCGCCGTGGGGGCGCCGTCATCGTCGACGGCACCGTCGACGGCACCGGCGTCTTCGTCGCCGTGCTCTTCCTGCCGCGGAAGGGGGAGCGGTTCTTCGTGGCCGACGGCTCGTCGGCGATCGTGGCGGCCTGGAGGGCGACGAAGAAGAGAATGGCGGCGAGCCAGAGGGCAGGTCGGTTCATGATCGTCCTTCCGAGGTCGCCTGACGGAGAGACGCAGGAGACTTGGTCATCCTATCATGCGACCGGAGGGGTTCGGAAACCGTTGGATCGCTGGAAAACCGCCGATTCGTGCGGTCCTTTCGTGCAGTCTGTGCCGGTCGGGCAGCCGCGCCCGTCGCAGCTTTGGAGGGCGATTCCTCGCCGCCTCGGCGGGGCCGGCCTGCGGCGTCAGGCCAGCACCTCGCGCACCGGCGTGCCGCCGCCGCCGATCCGGAACGGCCGGCCGTTGGGTGCGAGGAACTCCCGCTCGTGCGGCA
>CAWUOA010000172.1:0-6865 GCA_963923225.1 uncultured Planctomycetaceae bacterium | reverse complement strand
ATTCTCTTCGGTTTCTCCGCGGGGCTCACGGCGTTCTCGATGGCCTGGCTCTGGGTCTGGCTCCCGCCTCCACGGTCCAGGGCCGCCGCGGCCGGCGCGGTCCTCGCCGCGGCGGCACTGCTGGCGGAGGTCGCGCTGATCGACCTCCAATGCTGGCGTGGACGGGCGAGCCACTTCAACCACGACACCGCGCTCGACGGCGCGATCGCCGACGCGATGAATCTCCTCATCGCCGGCGTGACGGCGTTCCTGGTGTGGCTGTGCGTGCGCTTCTTCCGCGGCTCGCCGCAGCGCGACGGCGAGGCGATGGCGGGCGACGTGCGGCTGGCCGCGCGGACGGGATTGATCCTGCTCGTGTGGAGCTGCGCGCTCGGCTTCCTCGCCACCTGGCACGGCGAGAGGCAGATCGCCGCCGGCCGTCCGCCGGAGCTCTTCGGCGCGGCGGGAGTGACGAAGTTCGCCCACGGCGCGGTGATCCACGCGATCCAGTGGCTTCCCGCGATCGCCTGGATCGCGGCGCGGCGCGGACTTCCCGCCGGGAGGCGGGGGCGGCTGGTCCGCATCGGTGTCGTGGGGAGCGTGCTCGTGGCGGTCGCCAGTCTGTTGTCGGTGCTCCAGGGACGGGCCCGGTTCGATCCGTCACCGCTGCCGTCGGTGCTGTTCCTCGCCGCCGCAGGCTGCGGGATCGCGATTCTCGTCGGGCTCGGTCGCCGTCCGTCGGCGATGTAGAATCGTCGGGAAGCGGGGGCGTTCCTCCCGCCGGTCCGGGAGACACGGGGGATCGCATGGCGTCTGGATGGCCATGGCGTGATGCGCGTGCGGCGATCGTGGCGGTGCTGGTGTCGGCCGCCGGAACGATCGTGGCCGCGGCCCGTGCCGACGCGGACCCCGATCCCCTCTTCGGCGCCGCGGTGCTGCCGCTTTTCGAGGCACGCTGCCTGTCCTGCCACGGCGCCGACGAGCGGGAGGGGGGGCTGCGGCTCGACCTCCGCGACGGCTGGGCGACCGGCGGCGATTCCGGTGCGGCGATCGTCCCGGGGGACCCCGACCGCAGCCTGCTCGTCCGCGTCCTCCGCTGGGAGCCGGGTGCGCCGCAGATGCCCCCCGACGGGAAGCTCTCGGCCGACGAGATCGCCGCCGTGGAGCACTGGATCAGGGCCGGCGCCCACGATCCCCGCGGCGGCACGGTCGACCCCCGTCCGCGCGGACTGCCCGGCGCGGCGAGGGGAATGGGCGTCGAGGAGGGACGGCGCTTCTGGAGCCTCCGGCCGCTCGCCGCGGTCGAGCCGCCGGAGGTCGCCGACCCCGCCTGGAGCTCCGGCATCGACCGCTTCATCCGTGCCCGCCTCGACGCCGCCGGGCTCGCCCCCTCCCCCGAAGCGCCGCCCGAGGTGCTCGTGCGGCGGGTCACCGAGGATCTCACCGGGCTGCCTCCCTCCCCGGAGGCGATCGACGCCTTCGCCCTGGCGCACGCCCGCGACGCCGACGCCGCGGTGGCGGAGCTCGTCGACCGGCTCCTCGCCGATCCTGCCTTCGGCGAGCGCTTCGGCCGCCACTGGCTCGATCTGGCGCGCTTCGCCGAGTCGAGCGGCGGCGGCCGGACGCTCCTCTTCAAGGATGCCTGGCGCTACCGCGACTGGGTCGTCGCCGCGGTCAACGCCGACATGCCCTTCGACCGGTTCGTCGCGGCGCAGCTGGCCGGCGACCTCCTCGCCGCGTCCGATCCGGCGGCGGCGCCGGATCTCGTGGCCAGCGCCTTCCTCGTCCTCGGTCCGACCAACTACGAGGAGCAGGACAAGGCGCAGCTCCGCCTCGACGTCGTCGACGAGCAGCTCGGCACCATCGGCCGGTCGCTGCTCGGCCTGTCGATCGGCTGCGCGCGCTGCCACGACCATCCCGGCGATCCGCTCACCCAGGCCGACTACCACGCCCTGGCGGGAATCTTCACGAGCACGCGCACGCTCCTCAACGAGACCGACAACGTCGCCCGCTGGATCGCCCGGCCGCTTCCGGAGCCGGACCCGATCGCCCTCCGCCGCGCCGCCATCGACGCCGAGACCGCGGCGCTGAAGGCCGAACGCGGCGAGCTGCGGAAGCGTTCGGGGGAGGCGAAGGAGGCGGCGGCTCCCCGGCTCGCGGAGATCGACGCGGCGCTCGCCCGCCTGGCGTCCGAGCTGCCGCCACGGCCGACGGCGATGGCGGTGGACGACCGCGCCGAGCCCGCCGACACCCCGATCCGCATCCGCGGCGTGGAGAAGAACCGGGGCCGGATCGTTCCTCGTGGCCTGCCGGAGGTGTTCGGAGTCGATCTGGCCATCCCTGCGGCGGCGAGCGGGCGGCGCGAGCTCGCCGCGTGGATCGGCGGAGAAGGAACGGCGCTCCCGCGGCGCGTGATCGTGAACCGGGCGTGGGCCTGGCTCCTGGGCCGTGGGATCGTCCCCACCGTCGACGACTTCGGCGCCTCGGGCACGCCGCCGACGCACCCCGAGCTCCTCGACTGGCTCGCGCGGCGCTTCGCCGCGGGGGGCTCGCGGCTCAAGCCGCTGGTGCGCGAGATCGTCCTCTCGCGGACCTACCGGCAGGCCTCGGCGCTGCCCGCCGCGGCCGATCCCGAGGGGCGGCTGTGGAGCCGGGCGCTGCGCCGTCGGCTCGACGCCGAGCAGATCCGCGACGCCCTCCTCGCCGCCGCCGGGCGGCTCGACCGCACCGTCGGCGGGCCGACGATCCGGGGCGCGGGGGAGATCGACGCCAACGACACCGCCGCCCAGACGATCGAGTACGGCTACGTCTTCGACGACCTCCGCCGCGGCGTCTACACCCCCGCCTTCCGCAACCGCCGCCCCGAACTGTTCGAGGTCTTCGACTTCGCCGACACGAACACCCCGACCGGCGCCCGCGAGGCGAGCACGGTGGCGTCGCAGGCGCTGGTCCTGGCGAATCACCCCTTCGTCGTCGAGGCCTGCCGCGGCGTCGCGGCGCGCGTGGCCGCCGAGGCGCCGGACGATCCGGCACGGATCGAGCGGGCCTTCCGGATTCTCCTCGGGCGAGTGCCGGCGGAGGGGGAGCGCGCCGCGGCGGAGCGGTTCCTGGCGGACACGGCCGGCGCCGACGCCGCGGAGGTCTGGGCCGTCCTCTGCCAGTCGATCGTGTCGAGCCCCGATTTTCGCTTCGTCGACTGACCCCCTTCGTCCCGCTTTGCCGCGTCCTGCGAGATCTCCCGATGTCTCCTCGCGAATCGATCCAGGCGGCCGGCGGCCGGCTTCCCCGCCGCTCGGCGATCCTCCGCACCGGGTGCGGGTTCGGCGGACTGGCGTTCGCGGGTCTCGCCGGTGCCGCGCCCGCCGGCCCCCACCTCCCGGTGCGGGCCAAGCGGATGATCTTCCTCTTCATGGCCGGCGGGGTGAGCCAGGTCGACAGCTTCGATCCCAAGCCGAGGCTCGACGTCGACGACGGCAAGAAGATGCCGTTCGGCGACCTGCGCAGCCTCGCCAAGACGGGCCAGAGCCCGCCGCAGCGCGTGATGAAGGCGCTGTGGAGGTTCGCGCCGCGTGGCGCCAGCGGCATCGAGGTGTCGGAGCTGTTCCCGGAGATGGCCGGCATCGCCGACGAGCTGTGCGTGGTCCGCAGCCTCCACACCGAGGGGATCGCCCACGGGCCGGCGACGCTCTTCCTCCACTGCGGTGCCACCAGCGCCGTGCGGCCGTCGCTGGGATCGTGGATCGACTACGGATTGGGGACCGAGAACGACGACCTCCCCGGCTTCGTGAGCCTCGCGCCGGCCCTGGGCAACGGCGGCCCGCGCAACTACGCCAGCGCCTTCCTGCCGCCGGTCCACCAGGGGACGGCGGTGGGGCGCGCGGGGCAGCCGGCGCGGGAGTCGGGCCTGCGCAATCTCGACAGTCCGCGTGGCGGGCGGCTCGCCGCCGCCGGCCGCGAGCTCCTGGCGGGGATCGACGCCGCGCAGGCGGCGGCCCGGCCGGGCGATCGGGAGCTCGAGGCGGTGATCGCGGCGGGCGAACTCGCCGCACGGATGCAGGCGACGGCGCCCGGCGTCTTCGACCTGTCGCGGGAGACGCCCGAGACGCTCGCCCTCTACGGCATCGACGGCGGGCCGGCCGACGATTTCGGCCGCCGCTGCCTCCTGGCCCGTCGGCTGTGCGAGGCGGGGGTGCGCTTCGTGCAGGTGAACTATTCCGACGATTCGAACAACCCCGCCTGGGACCAGCACTCCGACATGCCCAAGCACGCCGTCCATGCCCGGGCCACCGACCGGCCCGTGGCGGCGCTGGTCCGCGACCTCAAGCGGCGCGGCCTGCTCGACGACACGATCGTGTGGTGGGGAGGGGAGTTCGGCCGGACGCCCTACGCCCAGGACGACGGCACGGGCCGCGACCACAATCCGGCCGGATTCACCGTCTGGCTCGCCGGCGGGGGATTCCGAGCCGGCCACGTCCACGGCGCGACCGACGACTTCGGCCACCACGCCGTGGTCGACCGTGTCCACATGCACGATCTCCACGCCACGCTCCTGGCGGCGCTGGGGCTCGACCACACCCGGCTCACCTTCCGCCACGCCGGCCGCGACTACCGCCTCACCGACGTCGCCGGCCGGGTGGAGGATCGGCTCTTCGCGTGAGACCGGCCACGGCACTCAGGGCAGCGCGTCGAGGTCGATCATCGGCCGGCCGGCCGGCGGGACGTCGAGCGTGAACACCGTGCCGAGCTTCACCGGCGGGGAGAAGAAGCCGCAGTTGCGGAGGAAGAAGCCCCCGTCGTCGATGCCGCCGGCGTAATCGAGGCGGTGGCCGCCGGAGGCGGTGGCATCCCCGGTGAAACGGGCGGTGACGATCGGATGCCAGGTGCCCTCGGTGTCGCGCACCCATTGGTTCGAGTAACGGGCCCTGCGGCCGACGTTGCCGGTGGCGTCGAGGAAGTTCTCGAGGAAGGAGTGGAACCCCGTCAGGTGGCGGTCGGTGCGCGGCCGGCGGAAGGAGGCGACCAGCCGCCACGCATCCCCCTCGCCGAACCAGGAGGTGTAGGTGGTGGTGCCGTCGTGGCCGGCCTCGACGCGGGTCAGGAAGCGGTAGGGAATCCCGGTCTTCCAGGGATGGACGAGATAGCTCTGGCCGCCGCTTCCTTCGTGGCCGAACTCGCCGGCACGCACCCCCTCCCCCTTGCGCAGGAGGACGACACGGTCCTCTTCCGGGACCTTCGCGGGGTCGTCGGTCGTGAACGGACTCCACACGGAGAAGAGCACGCGGCGCTCGGCGGGACCGTTGACCTGCATGCCGAAGTAGCCCTCGCCGAAGCCGTTGGCCATGAAGAAGCTGCCGAGCGCGTCCTCCCCTTCGGGCACGGTGACCTCGCCGTAGGCGTATTCGATCTCCTTCTCCGCCGGCATCGAGTAGGAGAGGTGCACGGAGGGTCCGCGGCGTCCCCAGTAATACATGTTGCCGTCGTTGGACGTGACGGCCGTCACCGCCAGATCGGGCGCGTCCGAGCGGACGCGGAGGACCGGATCGCGCGCGAACGCGCCCCCTTCGCGCTTGAGCCCCTTGAGCCCCACTTTCACGTAGCCGGGGCCCGGGACATCCCAGCTTCCGAATTCGGCCGTCGACGTGTCGCCGCCCGGGAGCACGCCGGCGCTCGACCGGTCGGCCACCTCCATCTCCAACTCGGCCCGTCCGCCGGTCTCGCCCGACGACAGGGCCAGCTCCACCGTCGCTGGCCGATCGACGTGGAACCACACCGTCCAGGTCGTCTCCGGGTCGTGCCAGCGGACGTCGCTGCCGCCGCGGTGGAGGCCGTCCTCCGAGCCGGGCTTGGATGCCATCAGGTAGGCGTTGCCCCCCATCGGCACGGCCCATTCGCCGGCCGCGGCGATCGGGCCCCAGGCGATCAACGACGCCGCCGCGAGCCGCCAGGCCGTCGCGTGGCCGGCGCGGAACGGTGTCGCCGCCGTCTTCTTGCCGCTCATGTCACGACTTCTCCCCGGAGGCCTCGAGGGTCGATTCGAGCGACTCGACGCGACGCTGGTCCCGCGTGTCGAGCCGCTCCTTCCCGAGTCCGAGGGCCTTGGCCCGTGCGAACGCGGCCCGTGCGGCCCCCATGTCCGACAGTGCGGCATGGGCGGCGGCGAGATGGAGGTATTTCAGCGCCGTCGGCGCGATCACCGCCTCGCGCATGTCGTCGAGGGCGAGGTTGGTCTGACCTTTCGCCAGACGCACCAGGGCCCGCGTGTCGAGCACGTCGGGCAGGGGCCCCAGGGTCTGCACCGCCCGATCGACGAGATCGGCGGCCTCGTCGGCCGACTCGGGACGCGCCAGGATCCAGGCGAGATTCGCCGCCACGACCCCACGCTGCACCGGCGAGAGCGACTCGTCGGCGCTGAGCTCGCGATACGACCGTTCCGCCGCCTCGGAGAGTCCGAGGGCGTCCTCGAGAATCGCCGCTTGGATCGCCACGTCCGCGGCGCCGGGATTCTCCCGCCGCGCCTTGGCGATCCATTCCTCGATCCGGGCGACGGTGTCGGCGGGAATCTCGCCGGTGGAGTGACGGACGATCGTCGTCACCGCATCCAGGAACGTCATCGGCGACACCTTGCCGGCCACGGTGGCCACGAGGTCGAGGGCCTCGGCCGTGCGCTGCCGACGGCCGAGGGAAGCGGCCCGGAGGACGGCCCCGGGGGGCGCGAGGGCCGCGTACTCGTCGAGGACTCGATCCCCCGCCTCCGGGAATCCGATCTGTTCGGCCAGCGCCGCACCCTGCAGGAGCCGGGCGGCATTGGCGCCCGTGACCCGTTCGTCGGGGATGAGCGAGGCGGCGAGTTCCGCCGCGCGGTCCCGCTTCCCCTCGGCGAGGGCGA
>CAWUOA010000171.1:0-6867 GCA_963923225.1 uncultured Planctomycetaceae bacterium | reverse complement strand
TTGCCGCTGGTGTCGCCGGAGATCTTGGCGCACTTCACCCGGGACGCCCCGGGGGACAGATTCAGGTCGTTCATGGCGACCAGGATCCGCCGCTGCGAGGGCTTGAGCCCGTCGCGGACGTCGGGCAGAGCCCGCGCCACGATCACGCTCATGGCGTAGGTCAGGTAGCTGTCCTTGAGCTCCTGCTCGATGGGGAGCTCGACGAGCCTGCCGCCGGAAATGTCCCGCAGGACACCGTCGCCGGCGTCCCCTTCGGCGGCCCCGTCGCCCGGTCCGCGATCGTCCGACTGCTCGTCTGCCAAAGGGCTCTCTCCCAGCGTCGGGCATCGGCGGAAGTCCGCCGAAAAAGATTGAACATACCCGTCCCTGGCACGCGGTCAACCGGCTCCGGAAGCCGGTGAAAGGAGGGTTTTCCACGGCTCGGCGCGGGGGTCGGCCGCCTTGACCCGCCGGCCGGGGGACCCTACTGTCCCGCCCCCACGGGCCCACGCCATCCCACCGCCCCGTGGCACCCCCGGGACGGCCGAGCAGCCCAGTGAATCCCGCACGCCTCACACCCACCGTCGTGGTCGCCGCCGCAGCCGTCGTCCTCCTCGGGAACCTGGGGGGACCGGCGCTGTGGGACGAAGACGAACCGAAGAACGCGGCGTGCTCCGCGGAGATGCTCGACCGCGGGGACTGGATCGTCCCCACGTACAACGGCCGCCTGCGCGTGGAGAAGCCGGCGCTGGTCAACTGGGTCCACATGGCGGGATTCGCCGTCGCCGGCCGCACCGAAGCCGGCGCGCGGATCGGATCGGCCACGCTCACGATCGGCTCGGCGCTGCTCACCTGGCGCGTCGCGACGACGCTGCTCGGCGGAACGGCCGGGCTGTGGGGAGGGCTGGCGATGGCCACCTGCATCGCGACGGCCGTCAGCGGCCGTTCGGCGACACCCGACGCGCCGCTGACGTTCTGCACCACGCTGGCGCTGTGGTGCTTCGTCGCCGCCAGGCGCGGCCGGGCTCCCGGCGAACCGGGGGATGCCCGTTGGTCCGCAGCCTGCGGCGCGGCGCTCGGCGCCGCGGTGCTGGCGAAGGGGCCGGTGGGGATCGTCCTCCCGATGGCGGCGTTCATCGCGTACTCGTTCTGGGAGTCGGGCACGGAGGGGGGGCCGCTGCTCTCCGCCCGTCGCGCGTGGGCCGGGCTGCAGGCGTGCCGTCCCGCGATCCTCGGCGCGTGCGCGATCGCCGTGGCCCTGCCCTGGTACGCCGCCGTCACCATCCGCACCGACGGGGCCTGGCTCGACCGCTTCCTCCTGGTCCACAACGTCGGCCGCTTCGCGGCTCCGATGGAGGGCCATGACGGCTCTTCCCTCCTCTACTATCCGGCGGTGCTGGCGGTCGGGTTCTTCCCTTGGTCGATCGTCCTCGCCGCGGCGCTCCTCCACGCCGCCGCCCTGTCCCGGGCCGGCGCGGCCGAGGTCGAGCCCCGGCGCCGCAGCGGCGTCCGGCTGATGGCCTGCTGGCTGGCCTGCTGGGTCGTGGCCTTCTCCGCGGCCGGCACCAAACTTCCGGGCTACGTGTGGCCCGCTTACCCCGCACTGGCGGCGCTGATCGGCGACTTCCTCGCCTCGTGGATCCGGGGCGAGTGCCGTTGCACGTCCGTCTGCCGCGATCCCCGCGCGGCGATGGAGCGGGTGATGGCGCTGGCCTGGTCGATCCTCTTCCTGGCGGGAGCCGCCATGACGGTGGGCCTCACGCTCACGGCACCGTCGATCCCCCGTCTGGGAACGCTCGCCCCCCTGGGCCTGGTGCCGATGGCCGGAGCCGTCGCCGCCTGGCACTTCCAGACCCGCTCGCACCGTGGCGCGGCCATCGGGATCCTCGCCGCGACGGCCCTCGTGCTCGTCGCCGTGCTCGCCTCCGCGGGCGCGGGCGCCGTCGGCGGCGCCCATGCGGCCCGCAGCCTCGTGGCGTCGCTCGGGGAACGCCCGGCGAGGGGGGCCTGGGCAGGCTTCGGCTCCGTTCCGCCGAGCGTGGTGTTCTACGCCGGCGACACGATTCCGTCGCTCGAGTCCACCGAGGCGGTGTCGGCCCACCTCGCCTCGCGACCCGACGCCCACCTCCTGGTCGACGCACGCTTCGAGATGAATCTCCCCTCCCGGATGCCGGAGGGATTCGGCGTCCTCGCGCGACGCCAACCGCTGTTCGGGCCGGGCCTGCTGGTGATCGGGCCCCTTTCCTCCACCGCTCCCACCGACCGACCGGAGACACCCCTGGCATGGAACGCCCCGACAACGCCCCGCTGACCGGCGCGGCCCTGACGGGCCCGCGGCACCCCCTGGGCATCGTCCTCGTGGCGTCGATTCTGACGCTGGCGGTCGGCTTCGCGCCGATGCCCTTCTGGGACGAGGACGAACCTCGCTTCGCCGCCATCGCGCGCACGATGCTCGAGACCGGCGACTGGGTGGTGCCGATCTACAACGACACGCTCGCCGTCGACAAGCCGGTGCTCATGCACTGGTGCATGGCGGCCTGCGACATGGCCTTCGGCCCCTCGGAGGTCGCGGCACGGCTCCCGGCGGCGCTGGCCACGCTGGCGGCGGCGCTGGCGCTGTTGTGGGCCGGGACGCGCTGGTTCGACGCCCGTACGGGCGTGATCGCGGCGCTGGCGTGGGTCGGCTGCCTGCTCGTGGGGATCGAGGCCCACGCCGCCACCCCGGATGCCATCCTCACCGCCCTGACGGCCTGGATGACGGTCCTCGCCGTCGACCCACTGGTGCGCGGAGCGGAGCGGCGCGACGGCGACCGGCCGGCTCGTCTCACGCTCGCGCGTGCGGCGACGATCGGCGCCCTCGGCGGCGTGGCCGTGCTCTGCAAGGGCCCGGTCGGATTCGTCGGCCCCCTGGGGGTCATCGGCCCCTTCGCGGCGATGCTGGCTTGGTGGCAGCGACGTGATCCAGCCGCCTCGGTCGGCCGCCAGGCGGCCACCGGCGCGGAGGCGATCGTCACGGCGGCCCGCCATGTCCGGCCGGTGGTCCTCGTGCTGGCGATGCTCGCCGTGGCGGCCCCCTGGTACGTCGCGGTCGGCCTCCGCACCGGCGGCGAGTGGCCGGCCGGCTTCTTCTTCGTCCACAACGTCGGCCGCTTCGCGGCCCCGATGGAAAATCATGCCGGCGGAATCCTCTTCCATCCGCTGACGATGCTCGTCGGCTTCTATCCCTGGTCCTGCTTCCTCCCCTTCGCCATGGTCGTGGCGGCGTGGCGGGTGACGGGGCGCGACACGCCCCCGGTCGAACGGCGGGCGCTGGCCCTCGGCCTCCTCTGGCTGCTGGTGTGGGTCGGCACCTTCTCGCTGGCGGCCACGAAACTGCCCAATTACGTCCTCCCGGCGTACCCCGCTGCGGCGCTGGTCGTCGCCGCCGTCGCCACGCGTCTGGTCGACCGCGGCCGGGTGGAGATGCCCGGCTGGCTGGCGGCAGGCCTCGGCTGGGTGGTGTTCGGTGGCGTGGCCACGGCGGCGACGATCGTCGTCGCCGGCCGCTACGGCCTCGAGGGCGCCGCCCCCGCGGCCCTGGTGGGGATCGTTCCCGTCGTCGGGGCGCTGGCCTGCTGGGTCGCCGCCCGAAGCGGCCGGCACGATCCGCTCGCCGCGATGGCGGCCACCGGGCTGGTGTTCACGGCGCTCGCCGTCGGCCCTGCTGCCGCGAGAATCTCCGGCGCCAACGCCCTCCCCGGGCTCGTCGAGGAGGCCCATCGCCACGCCGGCGGCCGGGCCAGGCTCTCGACCTACGGCCAGAACACGCCGAACGTCGTCTACTACGCACACGGCCACGTCAACGAATGGCGCCCGGAGCAGTCCGACGAGGCGCTCGCCGATCTCGCCTCGGGCGGCGACCGGGTGCTGCTGGTCACCGAGGAGGCGTTCCACGCCATCGAGAACCGCCTCCCCCCGGGGACCGGCGTCGTCGCACGCCGCCGCCCGCTCTTCAAGGACGGCGACTTCCTCATCCTCGGGCGCGTCGCCCCCTCCACGCCCCGCCACGCCGAAGCCGGGAGCCAATTGCGATGAATCTCCACACCTCGAGCGACGGTGGCTCGCGTCCCATCCCGCGCCGGAAGTCCGGCACGGGCCATTCGGCGCGCGGCCTCCTGTCGGTCGTCATCCCCTGCCACAACGAGGAGGAGGTGATCGAGGCCACGCACCGTCGTCTCGTCGAGGTCCTCCCCTCGACCGGGATGGACTTCGAGATCGTCTACGTCGACGACGGAAGCCGCGACCGGACGCTCGCGCGATTGGAGGCCATCGCCGCATCCGATCCGAGAGCCGAGGTCCTCGAGCTGTCGCGCAACTTCGGCCAGCAGGCGGCGATGTCGGCCGGCCTGGCACGCGCCCGCGGCGACGCGGTGGTGATCATCGACGCCGACCTCCAGGACCCGCCCGAGGTGATCCCCGAGATGGTCGATCGCTGGCGCGAGGGCGTCGACGTGGCCTATGGCCGACGCCGCTCGCGCGCGGGCGAGAGCCCCTTCAAACTGGTGACGGCGAGCCTTTTCCATCGGCTCTTCGCCTCCCTCGTCCCCTTCCCGATCCCGGTCGACACCGGGGATTTCAAGCTCCTCGACCGGAGCGTCGTCGACGTCGTCCGCTCCCTGCCCGAGAAACGGCGCTACCTGCGCTCGATCGTCGCCTGGAGCGGCTTCCGCCAGGAACCGGTGTGGTACGACCGCCACGCCCGCCAAGCCGGCGAGACGAAGTATTCGACCCGCAAACTCCTCCGTCTGGCCTTCGACGCGGTGATGCTCTCCTCCGACACGCCGCTACGGGCCGCGTGGATCGGGGCCGCGGCGCTGGCGGTGACGGGCGTGGCGAGCGCCGCGGCCGCGCTGCTGTCGACGGGCCCGGGCCCGGGTCTGGCGGCGATCATCGCCGTGGCCGCGCTCGCCGCTTCGGTGCCGACGGCGGCGGTGGCCCTGGTGGGGGAATACGTCGTCCGCACCTACCGCGAGGTCCAGAGCCGGCCGGCGTGGGTGGTCCGCCGCACGATCCCCTCCGAGGAGACCGCCACCGGCGCGCGTTCCCGGGCGGCATGAAAAAAAACCCCTCCGCGGCGGTCGCCACGGAGGGGCCTTTTGGAGTTGGAGAGCCCCGCTCCCCGGGCGGCTCGCCCGCGGGCGGATGCCCCTGCGGTCACTTCTTCAGTTCGCCCTCGATCGCCGCGATCACCGCCGGATCGTCGGGAGAGGTCTTGGTGAGGAACCTTCCGGCCACGTTGCCGTCCTTGCCGATCAGGAACTTCTCGAAGTTCCACTTCACGTCGCCGGCGGGGTCCGCCTGGCTGGTGAGCGCCTTGTAAAGCGGCGCCTGCCCCTGCCCCTTGACGACGATCTTCGAGAACATGTCGAACGTCACCGCGTACTTCGACGTGCAGAACTTGGAGATCTCGGCGTCGGTACCCGGCTCCTGGGCGCCGAACTCGTTGGCCGGAAAGCCGAGCACCACGAATCCCTTGTCCTTGTAGGTGTCGTAGAGCTTCTGCAGACCGGCGTACTGGGGAGTGGCGCCGCACTGGCTGGCCACGTTGACGACCAATACGACCTTCCCCTTGTACTTGGAGAGATCGACTTCGCTGCCGTCGATCTTCTTCACCTTGCCGACCAGCGGCGAATCGGCGTGCGCCATCGCGGAGAGCGCCGCGACGGCGAGGACGGCCCACAGGGAACGCGTGCAGAGCCGGACGAGGGACATCGTGTCATCTCCTGGAGAAGGCCGCGCCGGCGGGACGACGGAGCCCCGGCCACCCACGACCGCGTTTTCGAATGTAGCGCGGGCCCGCGACGACTGTCAAAGCGGGGCCGTCGCGGACCTCAGCCCTGCGGACCGGCGGCGAGGACGTCGGCGCCGGCCTGGGCGGCGTAGGAGGCGAAATTGGCGCGGAACTTCGCGGCCAGTTCGCGGGCCGCCCGCTCCCACGCGGCGGGATCGTCCCAGGCCCGCGCCGGCACGAGCAACCGCGGCGCCACGCCCGGCACCGCCGTCACGGCGTCGAGCCCGAAGACCGGATCGCGTTCCACCGGCGCGTCGGCCAGGACGCCCGAGTGGATGCCGTCGATGATGCGGCGCGTCGAAGGGAGATCGATCCGTGTGCCGCGGCCGTAGGCGCCCCCCGTCCATCCGGTGTTGACCAGCCACGCGCGGGCCCCGTGGCGGGCGAGCTTCTCGGCCAGGAGGCGGGCGTACACCGCCGGATGACGGACGAGGAAAGCGGCGCTGAAGCAGGTGGAGAAGGTCACCTGCGGCTCGGTGACGCCCATCTCCGTGCCCGCCACGCGGGCGGTGTAGCCGGAGAGGAAGTGGTACATCGCCTGCTCGCGTGACAGCCGGCTCACCGGGGGGAGCACGCCGGAGGCGTCGCAGGTGAGGAAGATGACGTCGGAGGGATGGCCGGCGACGCACGGCACCTTGGCGTTGTCGATGTACTCGATCGGGTAGGCGGCGCGGGTGTTCTCCGTGATGGCCGCCGAGCCGAAGTCCACTTCCCGCGTCTCCTCGTCGTAGACGACGTTCTCGAGGACCGTGCCGAAGCGGATGGCGGCGTGGATCTCCGGCTCCTTGTCCGCCGAGAGGCCGATGCACTTGGCGTAGCACCCTCCCTCGACGTTGAACACGCCGTCGTCGCCCCAACCATGCTCGTCGTCCCCGATCAGCCGTCGCGCGGGGTCGGCGGAGAGGGTCGTCTTGCCGGTGCCCGAGAGCCCGAAGAACAGCGACACGTCGCCGTCGGGCCCTTCGTTGGCCGAACAGTGCATGGAGAGCACGCCCCGCGCCGGCAGCAGCCAGTGCATGAGCGTGAACACTCCCTTCTTCATTTCGCCGGCGTATTCC
>CAWUOA010000170.1:0-6907 GCA_963923225.1 uncultured Planctomycetaceae bacterium | reverse complement strand
AAAACTGATGGCGTCGATGATGGGCGCCCAGATCGTCGGGACGCTCTTCAACATCGCCTACGGCACGGTGATGGAATCGAGCGCGGCCGGCGGGACCGTCGGGAAACGGGCCATGGGAATCCGTGTCGCCGATCTGCAGGGCCGCCGGGTCGGACCGGGCCGGGCGCTGCTGCGAAACTTCGTCAAGCCGTTCTCGAGTTTCCTTGCCATCGGCTTCATCCTCGCCGCCGTCACTCCCCGGAAGCAGTCGCTCCACGACCTCGTCGCCGGCACGGTCGTGGTGAAGGCCTGAGTCCCTTTCCGATCGCGGAGGCGTCTCCATGCACCGTCGCACGATCGCTCCGGTCGCCGCCGCCTGCGTGCTGCTCGCCGCCGCCCCACTCTCCGCCGAGTCGCCCCGCGCGGAGCTGGGGAAACGGCTGCGGCGATTCGAGACCGCCTGGCAGGACGCCGACGCCCAGCGGCGGGCCGCCGCCGTCGCCCCCATGAGCGCGGCCGTCCGCGACTTCTTCTCGCTCAGGCTCGCCTCCGCCGCCGCGCGCCTCGACGACGCCTGGATCGGCCTCCGCCCGGTCGCGCCCCCCGAGCCGGCCGAGCGTCGCGCCATCGCCACGGCGGTGGCCGCGGCGCCGCTGCTCGCCGACACCGCGGCCGGCGGTCTCTCGATCACGTTCGACCCGCTCTACGACGCGCCGGGCGGGGACGACGCCACGGCCCGCCTCCGGCTCGCGATCGAGGATGCCTCGGGCCGCACGATCGTGGAGCGCGAGGGCCCGTGGGCCGAGGCGTCGGGGACGCTTTCCTGGACCGCCGGCGCCCTGCCGGAAGGGGATCACCGGCTGGTCGTCGAGTGGCGCCGCGAGGGGACTTCGGTCGAGGTGGCGCGGCTCGGCCTCTCGCGCGTCGCCGGGATCGATGGCCGCCTCGCGGCGCTCCGCCGCCGCCTCGAGGCCCCCGAAGGGATCGCCGACCCCACCGCGCGGGCCACCGCCGCCGCGATCGCCCGGCTCCTCGACGACCTCGCCCTGTCGCGCGGCCAGGAGACCGACCATCCCGCCGCACGGCTGCTGGCCTTCGCGGAGGCGCTCCTCGCCGAGGGGGCCGCGGCGGGCCCCACCATCGCCGCCGAGGCCCGTGAGGCCGACTGCTGGCTCACGCTCTCCGATGGACGGGCCGAGGTCCCGGTGCGCGTCCGGGCGCCGGCCGACCGGGAGGGGGCGCTGCCGGTGCTCTTCCTGCTCCACGGCGCCGGCGGCAGCGAGAACATGTTCTTCGAGACCTGCGGCGCGGGGCGCGCCGTCACCCTGGGGCTCGAGCGGGGATGGCTCGTGGTGGCGCCCCGGCAAGGGCTCTTCGGGCTCCCCCTCGATCTCGAGGCGATGCTCGGCATCCTCGGGAAGTCGTTCGCGATCGACCGGGCGCGTGTCTTCGTGGCCGGCCATTCGATGGGGGCGGCGCAGACGGCGAGGCAGACGTCGCTCCATCCGGAGCTGGTGGCGGCCGCGGCGGCCATCGGCGGCGGAGGATCGGCACCGACGGGCGAGGCGGCGCGGCGCGTCCCCTGGTTCGTCGCCGCGGGGGCTGCCGACTTCGGCCGTGCGGGGGCCGAGGCGCTCGCCCGGAATCTCCGCGCCGCGGGCAATCGCGTCGAGGAGCGGTCGATTCCCGACGTCGAGCACATGGTCGTCGTGCAGGCGGCCCTCGACGACCTCTTCGCCTTCCTCGACGGCGTCGCGGCAGGAGCGGAAGCGGACGACGCCGTCAGGCGATGAGATCGCCGACGACGTGGCCGTGGACGTCGGTGAGGCGGTAGTCGCGGCCCTGCGAGCGGATGGTGAGCCGGGTGTGGTCGATCCCCATCAGGTGCAGGATCGTGGCGTGGAGGTCGTGGACCGTCACCGGATTCTCCACCACGCCGTAGCCGAGATCGTCGGTGGCCCCGTGGGAGACGCCCCCCTTGATGCCGCCGCCGGCCAGCCACACCGAGAAGGCCTTCATGTGGTGGTCGCGGCCGTTGCCCTGGGCCATCGGCGTGCGGCCGAACTCCGTCCCGAAGACGACGAGCGTCTCGTCGAGCATCCCGCGCCGGGCGAGATCCTCCACCAGCGCCGCGGCGCCGCGGTCGACCTCGGCGGCCGTCCCCTTGACGTGGTCCTTCACGGCGCCGTGGTGGTCCCAGTCGCGGTGGTAGAGCTGGATGAAGCGCGTGCCGCGCTCCGCCAGGCGCCGGGCGAGGAGGCAGTTGGCGGCGAAGCTCCCGTCGCCCCCCTTGGTGCCGTAGAGCTCGAGGGTCTCGGCCGACTCGTCGGAGAGGTCGAGGAGATCGGGGACGCTCGACTGCATGCGGAAGGCGAGCTCGTACTGCGCCAGCCGCGCCGCGATCTCGGGGTCGTCGACGACCTCGTCGCGCAGCCGGTCGAGCCGGCCCACGGCGTCGACCACCGCGCGCTGGCCGTCGAGGCCGGTCGGCGGCCGCACGTAGAGGACGGCGTCCCCCTTGGACCGGAACTCCACCCCCTGGAAGCGGCTGGGGAGGAGCCCCGAGTGCCACTGCCGCGCGGCGATGGGCTGGCGCTGGCCGTAGTTGCCGGTGCTCACCATGACGACGAAGCCGGGGAGGTCGCGGGCCTCGCTGCCCAGGCCGTACCACAGCCAGCTCCCCGCGGCCGGCCGCCCCGGCACCATCCCGCCGGTGTTCATGAACGTGTGGGCGGGATCGTGGTTGATCGCCTCGGTGTGGAGGCTCCGCACGATCGCGATCCGGTCGGCGATGCGGCCGGCGATCTCCGGGAAGATCGAGCTGATCGACTGCCCGCTCTTCCCCGCCCTGAGAAAATCGTGCTGTGGGGCGAGGCACTTGAGCTGCTGCCCCTGGAGCTGCGCGATCTGCTGGCCGGCGGTGAAGCTCTCCGGCATCGGCTGACCGTCCATCGCGGCGAGCTTCGGCTTGTGGTCGAAGGTGTCGAGGTGGGTCATGCCGCCGGCCATGTAGAGCCAGATGACGCGCTTGGCGCGCGCCGGCACGTGGAGCGGCCGCACCACGCCCGGCCAGTGGGCGTCGACGGGGCCCGTGTCGGCGGCGCGCGCGGGAAGGAGCGAGGCCAGGGCGAGGGCGCCGGCGCCGCCGGCGGAGCGGCCGAGGAAGGCCCGGCGGCCCACGGACGCGGGAAGGGGGGTGAGGCTCACGGCATCAGTTCCTGGTGGTCGTTTCCTGAAGATTGAGCACGGCCCGCGCGGCGCTGGTCCAGGCGGCGAGCTCCACCGGATCGACGTCGGGGGGGAGCGGCGCCTTGCCCACGGCCAAGAGCGCCCGCGCGGCTTCCGAGTCGGCCGCGAAGCGGGCCCGCTCGGCCGCGGCGAGCTCCACGAGCACCGCCGCCTCGCCGACCCGCGCCGGCCGGCCCACCGCGAGCTCCATGAGCGCCCCCGCCCGCGCGGCAGGCTCCGGCCCCGCCGCGGCGATCGCCCGCGCGGCCAGTGCCCGCGCCGCCTCGACGAACTCGGGGTCGTTCAGGAGCACCAGCGCCTGCAGCGGCGTGTTCGACCGGGGCCGCCGCGCGGCGCACTCCTCACGGCTGGGCGCGTCGAAGACCATCATCGCCGGATGGAGGTACTGCCGCTGCCAGTGGACGTAGAGCCCGCGGCGCCACAGCCCCTCCCCCGCGTCGGCCTGCCAGGTGCGCTGGGGGAAGTTGAGGTAATCCCAGTAGCCCTCCGGCTGGTAGGGCTTCACGCTCGGGCCTCCGGTCTTCCGCACGAGCAGCCCGCTGGCGGCCAGCGCCGTGTCGCGGACCGTCTCGGCGTCGACGCGGAAACGGTTCTGCCGGGCGAGGAGCCGGTTCTCCGGATCGCGCTCGACGGTGCCGCGCGGGGCCACGCTCGCGCGGCGGTAGGCGGCGCTCGAGACGATCTCGCGGAGCACGGCGCGGATGTCCCATGCCGTGCCCCCCGCGACGCCGTCGCGCAGCTCGCAGGCCAGCCAGTCGAGCAGCTCCGGATGACTCGGCGGCTCCCCCTGGGCGCCGTGGTCGTCGAGGCGGCGCGAGAGCCCCTGTCCGAAGAGGATCGCCCACAGCCGGTTGGCCAGCACGCGCGGCACGATCGCGTTGTTGGAAGACGTCATCCACGCGGCGAGGTCGAGGCGGGTGGCGCGGCGCCCCTCGATCGCGCCGGGAAGGGCGGGGAGGAAGGCGGGCGTGGCCGGGAGGACGACGTCGCCCGAGCGGTCCATCCAGTTGCCGCGGGGAAGGATCCGCACGGCGCGCGGCTCGACTGCGACCGTCGCCGGGAAGTAGGGGATGCGGTCGAGAAGCGTCTTCCGCTCGCGTTCGGCGGCGGCGAGGGCCTCGCGGAGCGCCGCCGTGGCGGGGGAGAGATCGCGGTGTGCGGCGACGAGCCGCGCCGCCTCCTCGGGGGTCCGCTCGCCCGCCGGTTTCCGCGCCGCCGCGACGACGTCGGCGGGCAGCGTCCCGGGACCGGCATCGTCGGTGGCCTCGGCCGACACCGAGAGCCGGAAGCGGCCGAGCTGGTAGCCGACGGGATGGTGCTGCTCGATGACCACCACGAGCCGGTCACCGGCCGGCACGTCGAGCGGCGCCTGCGGTCGGACGACGAGCCACTGGTCCTTGCCGACCTCCTCGTGGATCGCCCAGCCGATCTGGTCGCCGCTGGCCTTGCCGTCGATCGCGTAGGCCGCGAGCCATTTCCCGGACGGGGTCAGCTCACCGGCCACCGACTGCTCGAAGCTCGCAAGCGCGTGCGAAAGCGCGATCGGCTCGTCGCCGGGGAGCACCTTCGGCTCGGCCCCCGCCGCGGCGGGCCGGCGCCAGACGGAGATCTCCGTGACGACGAGATTGCCGTTGTCGGCCCGGCCGGGCCCGCGCTTGGGCAGGCTGTCGTGGAGGAGCGCCTCGAGCCGCAGGGCCGCGAACGCCCCGCCGGGCGCCTCGAGCACGAGCGTCGTCTCGCCGGTCTCCGGCCGCGGTCCCGACACGAGCACCGAGCGGTCGTCCTGGACGGCGAGCACGGCGCCTCCGCCGGAGGCACTGGCCACCGGAGGAAGCGGCTTCCAGGGATCGCGCGCGATCCGCCCGATCCACGCCTCGCGGTCGCGGGCCCGCTCGGGCGTGTCGGTGTCGAGGAGCCGCTTCGTGTCGGCGACGCGGGCTTCGAGCGCCGCGAGGGCCGCCTCCTGCTCGGGGCTCGGATAGGCCTCCATCCGCCCCCACGACTTGTCGCGCGGCTGGCCGATGTCGTAGACGCCGCGTTCCTCGATGTCGGCGAAGAACGCGGAGAGGGCGTAGAAGTCGCGCATCGTGAACGGGTCGTACTTGTGGTCGTGGCACTCGGCACAGCCCACGGTCGAGCCGAGCCACGCCCCCCCGACGTCGCGGACCCGGTCGGCGGCGTACTTGAGGAGGTATTCCTCGGCCTGCGCGCCCCCCTCGGCGCTCATCATCCCCAGCCGGTTGTAGGCGGCGGCCACGCGGGTGGCGCGCGTGGCGTCCGGGAGGAGATCGCCGGCGAGCTGCTCGCGGGTGAAGCGGTCGAAGGGCACGTTGTCGGCGAAGGCCCGGATCACCCAGTCTCGGTAGGGCCACACCGTCACCTCCTGGTCGCCGTGGTAGCCGACCGAGTCGGCGTACCGCACCAGATCGAGCCACCAGGCGGCGAGGCGCTCGGCGTGGGCCGGGCTCGCCAGCAGTTTCTCGACGTAGCGGTCCCAGGCGCCCGGCGCGGAGTCGGCGACGAACGCCGCCACGCTCTCGGGGTCCGGCGGCAGGCCGGTGAGATCGAGGCTCGCGCGGCGGGCGAGCGTCGTGCGGTCGGCCTCGGCCACCCCTTCGAGCCCCTCGCGCTCGAGCGCCGCGTCGACGAAGGCGTCGATCGCCGGCCGGTCGTCGCGCGGCGGGACGGGGCGCGCGAGCGCTCGGTAGGCCCAGTGCCCCTCGTAGGGGGCGCCGGCCGCGATCCAGGCCTCGATCTTCCGGCGCTGCTCCTCCGTCACCGTCTTGTTGGTGGAGGGAGGGGGCATGACGACGTCGGGATCGGTCGAGGCGAGGCGGGCGAGAATGACGCTGGCCTGCGGATTCCCCGGGACGATCGCCGGGGTGCCGTCGCGCGGGGCCGTCGCCCCTTCGCGCGTGTCGAGGCGGAGATCGGCGGCGCGCGTCTTCGCGTCGGGGCCGTGACAGGCGAAGCAGGTGTCGGCGAGGATCGGCAGGATGTCGCGGTCGAAGCGCGGCTCTGGCGGAGTCTCGACGGCCCCCGCCGGCGACGGACCGAGCGCCAGGATCGCCCCCAGGATCACCGTCGCCACCAGAGACGTCGCGCCGTCGCGTCGCATGAAACCGCTCCCTGTCCGGATCTCGAGGACGGGCCGCGAACATGGCGCCGGACCCGCGAGCCGACGATTGTCGCGTCGCCGCGACCGCCGATGCAACACGAACCGCGCGCCGGACGGCCCTCGGTCGCCGAGGCTTCGCGACGTCCCGGCGCGATCGCGCCGCTCACCATTCGATCGCGAGCGTGCCGCGGCCCGCGACCGGCACGGCGAGGGCCCCGGTGGCGAGGAGCCGCGCGGCGACCGGGGCACCGTTCCACGTCACGCGCTTCGGCGCCGCCGGCACGCGCGTCACGAGGACCAGGCTCTCCTGCCAGGCGACCAGGTCGATCTCGGCGCCGGCGTCGCTCACCGTCGCCTTCCCGACCCGGCCGGCCACGTGGACGACATGGCCACCGTGGCCGGCGGTGCCGGAGAGGCGCGAGGCGGTGACCAGCGGCGTGGCGTCGAAGGCCTCGGCGAGGGTCGCCTGCACCGTCCCCGGATTGATCGCCGGCCCGTCGCCGCGGCCGGGGCGGAAGAGCCAGTAGTCGGGGAGGAGCCCGCCGCGGCCCTCGGAATCGT
>CAWUOA010000169.1:0-6937 GCA_963923225.1 uncultured Planctomycetaceae bacterium | reverse complement strand
CTGGGCCTCAAGTCGTTCCTGTTCTTCACCATCGTGACGTCGCTTGCGAAGTTCGATCCGCTGCGGCAGCAGGTGGCGTTCCTGTCGCTGCTCTACACGGGGCTCGTGGCGTTCCTCAGCTGGGTGTTCCTCATCGCCCCGGGAGACGCCGTCTTCTGGCACGACTGGCGGCAGTGGCAGATCTGGCTCGCGCAGACGTTCGTGCTCGTGTTCGTCTATCTGAAAGCCCTCTGCCGCTTCGACGAGGGGGCCATCTTCTGGGCCCTGATCCTCGCCGGCTTCCTCGTGATCCGCTTCTGACGCGTCGCAGTGCGCCGCGCGGCTAAGGGGCCGGGGGGATTTGCCCCGCGGCTGCGGCGCGCGTAGGGTTCCCGCGAGCAGTGCCAGGCATCGACGGCACCGTGGCCCG
This sequence comes from uncultured Planctomycetaceae bacterium, assembly GCA_963923225.1. Classification (GTDB taxonomy): domain Bacteria; phylum Planctomycetota; class Planctomycetia; order Pirellulales; family UBA1268; genus QWOP01. Next base: position 6,528 of record CAWUOA010000169.1, on the reverse strand, counting down.
GAGACGGGCACGCAGCGTTCCCCGGACGGACGGCTCGCACTCCGTCCCGTCCGGCGGTCCCGCCCCCGCGCCACGAGCGCTGGCGGCCGGGTGTCCATCGGACCACCCGAGGAACCTGCCATGCTCCGCCGCTTCCGCCGCGCCCCCGCCCGCACTTCCGCCCAGACCCGCCGCCGGGATCGCCGCGGCCTCCCCGCGGGCGTGTCGCTCGAGGCGCTCGAGCCCCGCGCGATGCTCACGACCTTCAGCTACGGCGGCGGCGTCCTCGACCTGATCATCGACAATCTCGACGAATCGCTCGTCGTCTCGGCCTCGGGCTCCAACGCCTACACGATCACGTCGAACAAGACCTTCACCGGCACCGACGTGCCGGGCCAGGTCACCGGCAACGGCACCGGCACCCTCTCGGTCGCCACCGCGGCCGCCCTCGGCACCGCCTTCGTCACCGACACGAAGGCCGGCGCCGCCTTCACCTTCGGCTCGAGCGCCCCCGGCGCCACCTACGACGCCGACTTCCTCCTCTCGCTGGCCATCCCCGGCTCCGGCACCGTGACCGTCGCCGACGCCGTCGCCTTCTCGGGCGGCCACTCGCTCTCGGCCAGCGCCGCACGGATCTCGGTCGACGCGGCGCTCTCGAGCGCCACCGGCTTCCTCACGCTCGACGCCGACGACGGCACGCAGGCCACCGGCGTGCCGGCCGGGGTCGTGATCGCGGCGACGGGCTCGGTGACCACCGGCGGCGGCCCGATCGACATCTCCGGCCGCGGCGGCGACTCGATCCTCGGCGACCAGATCGGCGTCGACGTGCTCGGCACGATCCGCGCCGGCGACGACGGCGTCTCCTTCGGCACGCTCACCATCGCCGGCCGGGGCGGCGCGACGACGGGCGAGCTCGGCGGCAACCACGGCGTCGTGATCGGCGCCGGGGCGACGGTGTCGACCACCGGCGGGGCGGTGTCGATCACCGGCACCGGCGCCGCGGTCAACGGGATCGAGGCGGGCGTCGTGCTGGCCGGCCTCGTCCAGACCGCCTCCGCCGTGGGCCATCCCGGCGACGTCGCCGTGGAGGGCTTCGGCGGCGGCAGCGCGTCCACGCCGGGATCGAGCGGGAATTACGGCATCTGGGTCGAACCGACCGGCCGCGTCCTCACCGACGCCGGATCGGTGTCGGCCATCGGCCACGAGGGGGTGGGCAATCCGCTCGGCTTCTTCCCCTTCACCGACTCCCCCGGGCTGTGGTTCGACAACGGCGTCGTCCAGTCGGCCACCGGCGCCCTCGCCTTCACCGCCGACAGCTTCTGGGCCGACATCTCCGCGGGGGGCGCGATCGGCACCGCCGACACCGTCTCGATCCGGAACCTGGTCGCCGGCCAGGCGATCGAGCTCGGCGCCGACATGAACCCGCTCCTCGCCGGGATCGCGGCGTCGCGGATCGTCGTCGGCCGCACCGACGTCCAGCCGGTGATCTACCAGGCCGCCCCCCCCGACGGCACGCTGGTCCTCGCCGCCGGCACGGCGCTCGAGCTCGCCGGTTCGTCGATCTCGCTGCGGGCCCCGATCGCCACGCCCGGAGCCGGGCAGATCTACCGGGGAGCGGTCCATCTCGGCGACCTGCTCCCCACCGCCGACGTCACCCTGACCGCCTCGTCGGCGCGCTTCACGTCGACCGTCGACGGCGGCGGCCGGTCGCTCTCGATCCTCGGCGGCGCCGAGTTCGACGGCGCGGTCACCGGCCTTCTCGATCTCTCGGTCTCCGGGGCGACGACGACCTTCGCCGACGTCACCACCACCGGCCAGCAGCTCTACGGCGGCGCGGTGTCGCTCGCGGCGCCGCTCGTCACCCTCACCGCGGCGGGCGGATCGTTCGGCGGCGGCGTCGTCGGGAACGGCAACTCGCTGGCGATCGACTTCGGCGGCACGACCGCGATCGTCGGCTCGGCGTTCACCGGCATCGCCGCGCTCTCCACCGGCAACGGCGGCACGACCACCCTCGCCGGCACCCTCTCCACGAGCGGCACGCAGTCGTTCGGCGAGCCGGTCGCGCTCGTCGCCGACGCCACGCTCGGCACCGCCGGGGGGGACGTCGTCTTCTCCGGCTCCCTCGACGGCGCGCGGAACCTCGTCCTCGCCGCCGGCTCCGGAGCCATCCGCTTCCAGAACGCGGTCGGCGCCGGCACGCCGCTGGCCTCGCTCCTCCTCTCCTCGGCGGGGAGCGTGACGGCGGCGGGCACGATCGCCATCGACGGCTCGGCCCCCGGCGCCGCCATCAACGGCCTCACGGTCGCCGGCGTGGCCAACGTCGACATGCAGGTCCCCGGCAGCTCGGTGCGGAACTGCGCCGGCTCCGGCGTGCTGCTCCTCTCCTCGCGCGACTCGAGCGTCGGCGGCTTCACGATCGCCGACAACGCCGCCTACGGTCTCTACGTCTCGGGCAACTCCCCCGGAACGACGATCGTCGGCAACGCGATCGGCTCGAACGTCGTCGGCGCCTACCTGGACGCCGCCGGTGGGCTGACCCTCGACGGTGGCAACTCGTTCGTCGGCAACGGCGCCTACGGGATCTACGCCAGGGGCATCGCCACGCAGACGACGACGATCACCGGCAACATGGTCGACGGCCTCGGCACCGGGGTCTACGGAGTCTTCCTCGACGACGCCAAGAACATCCACCTCGGCGTGACCGGGGCGGGCAACACCGTCACCGGCTCGAAGATCGGGATCTACGCCCGTGCCGGGCTCGGGTCGACGACGGTGGTCGACAACCTCGTCGAGGGCAACGGCTCGGGCGTGGTCCTCTCCGCCGCGCGGCACCTGGCGATGACGGGGGACAACCGCATCGTCGACAATCCCGCCTACGGGATCCTCGCCCAAGGCGCGTTCGTCGACACGACGATGTCGGGGGTCACGGTCTCCGGCAGCACCGTCGGCCTCTGCCTCTCGGGCGCCACGAACCTCGTCGTCGCCGGCGGCAACGTGTTCACCGGCAACTCGGCCCACGCCCTCTACGCCGTCGGCGACTGCACCGCCACCACCGTGACCGGCAACACGTTCGACGGCGCGGGGACCGGAACCTTCGGCCTGTTCCTCGACGGCGCCACCGGCCTCGGCGTGGGGGGCACCGTCGCCGGCGACGGCAACACCATCACCCGCGCGGCGGTCGGCGTCTATGCCCGCGGCGTGCTCGACGGGACGACCGTCCGCGGCAACTCCGTCGATTCCAACGGCTCCGGGATGGTGCTCTCCGGCGCGACCGGCCTGGCGGTGAGCGACGCCAACGTCGTCTCCCGCTCGGATTCCTACGGGATCCTCGTCCAGGGGAGCTCGGCCGGATCGACGATCGCCGGCAACACCGTCGACACGAACGTCGCCGGCGTGGTGCTCTCGGGGGCCACGGGCGTCGCCGTGGAGGGGAGCAACACGATCAGCCGCAGCAGCGCCTACGGGGTCTACGTCGGCGGCGCTTCGACCGGCACGCGCGTGGCGGGCAACACGATCGACGGGGCGGGCGCCGGCTCCTACGGCCTGTTCGTCGACGGGGCCACAGGCGCCGTGCTCGGCGACGTCGCCGCAGGCAACGCGCTGGCGGGATGGACGATCGGCGTCTACGCCCGCGGCACGCTCGGCGGCACGAGCCTCCGGGCCAACACCGTCACCGGCGGCGTCGCCGGCATGCTCCTGGCGGACGCCGCCGGCCTGACCGTGGAGGGGGGCAACCGCTTCACCGGGGCCAGCGCCTACGGCATCCTCGCCCAGGGGGATTCCACCGGCACGGCCCTCACCGGGAACACCGTCGACCAGAACGTCGTCGGCCTCTGGCTCAGCGGCGCCACCGGGCTGTCGGTCGCCGGTTCGAACCAGTTCATCGCCAACTCGAGCCACGGCATCTACGCCACCGGCGCCGACGACGGCACCAGGATCGTGGGCAACGTGATCAACGGCTCGGGCCTGGGGGCCACCGGCGTGTTCCTCGACGGTGCCACCGGCCTGGCCCTCGGCGGCGCCGGAGCCGGCGAGATCAACACCATCACCGGAAGCGCCGTGGGCATCTCCGCCACCGGCCTGCTCGCCGGCACCGGCGTCGTCGCCAACATCGTCTCGGGGAACCAGTCGGGGCTCGTGCTCTCCTCGGCCAAGAACCTCTCGGTCAGCGGCGGCAACCACTTCATCGGCAGCGCCGCCTTCGGCCTCTACGGCACCGGCGACTGCGACGGCACCGTCGTCCAGGGGAACCAGTTCGAATCGAACTCCAGCGGCGTCGTGCTCGAGAACGCCCGCCGGCTCACCGTCGTGAACGCCAACCGGATGGTGTCGAACACCGCCTTCGGCCTGTACGCGAAGGGGGATTCCACCGGCACGACCGTCCTGGGCAACGAGATCACCGGCAACGGCCTGAACATCGACACCTCGGCGGCCGTCGGCGGCACGTTCCAGACGGCCTGATCCACCACGATTCGAGGCCGCGGCCAGGCACGGGCCCCGTCCCTTCCGCCCCGCCGGGGAGCCAGCCCCCACGGGAGAGTGACTCGCGACTGTCTCCAGGGTATCTTCTCCGGCCTCCCCGCTCCCGGGGTGCGAGACGTCTCGCACGCCCGGGAGCGGCCGTGTGAAGAGGGGATTCATGAACGGACATGCCGACGGCGGGGAGCGACGCTCCGCCGGACAGATCGAGGCGGCGGTGTGCGAGGTGGTGACGCGCTTCCACCGGGAGGTCGTCGGCCGCGGCCCGGGGCACGTCACGGCGTCGATCCAGGGGGATCGGCTCTTCGTCCATCTCCGGGGCGTCCTCACCACCGCGGAGGAACGCCTCGTCGACGACGGTTCCCCCGCGGGGGGCGCCGAGATGGTCCGCACCCTGCGCGACCGGCTCGTGCGCCAGTCGCGCGAGCGCTTGCTCGAGTCGCTCGGCGCCACCGTCGGCCGCAGCGCCGAGTCGCTCCTCCACGACGTCGCGCCTGCCAGCGACGAGGAGGTGTTCGTCGTCGGCTTCACGCGCGACCAGGGCCCGAAGCGGCGACTGGCCTGACGCGCGGGGTCCTCGCGGCGTGGCGGGAAGTGTCCGGGCGGGCCGCCGCCGCCGAATCCCGTCTCCGGTGGCGTGCAGAGCACCGCGGCCGGCGCGCCGCGATGATGAGAGTGTCGTGAGCAGTGGACGCGGCGCGAGTCCGTTCCTGCCCGGTCGAGGCTGCCGCACATTCGGCCCGTCGACCGGTGGAGATGCCACCGATGCAGACCCAGCCGACCGTGTCGTTCGACGGCGTGGCCGTCGACGACGCCGTGCGTGACGCGGCGCTCGCGCACGTCGCGAAGCTCGAAACCTTCTGCCGCGACATCATCGGCTGCCACGTCGTCCTGTCGCAGCCCCACCGCCACCCCCGGCACGGCCGGTTGTGGTCGGTGCGCGTCGACCTGGTCGTTCCCGGCGTCGACATCATCGTCAACCGCACGCACTGCCGCGACCAGGCGCACGAGGATCCGCTCGTCGCCCTCCGCGACGCCTTCGATGCGGCCAAGCGCCGCCTCGAGGAGCACGTCCGCGAGCGGCGCGGGCAGGTCAAGGCGCACGTGCCGCACGACGAGGGGCGCATCCTCCGCGTCCTTCCCGACGAGGGCTACGGCTTCATCGCCACCGCCGACGGCCGCGAAATCTATTTCCACTCCCACGCCCTCTCCGAACGCGGCCTGTGCGAGGTCGCCGCCGGCATGCCGGTGCGGTTCACCGTCGAGGACGGCGACGACGGGCCGCAGGCGACGTGGGTCCACGTCACCGGCCCCGCCCCCGGCCAGACCCAGCAGCCCCGGGGGGAGGTGGCGTCATGATCCCCCCCCTGGCCCCCGCCCCGGCCGCGGTGCTCATCCCCTGCCGCGACCGCCACGGCGCGCCGCTCGAATTGCCGGGCGATCTCGCCCTCCCCGACGATCCCCGCGGCCTGGTCATCTTCGCCCACGGCAGCGGCAGCGGTCGCACGAGCCCGCGGAACCGGTTCGTGGCCGGCGTCCTCCACGAGGCGGGCCTGGCGACGCTCCTCTTCGACCTCCTCACGCCGCTCGAGGCCGAGGAACGGGGCAACGTCTTCGACATCGACCTCCTCTCCGACCGGCTCGGGGAAGCGGTCCGCTGGGCGGCGTCGCAGGCCGCCACGGCGAGCCTGCCGGTGGGCCTGTTCGGCGCGAGCACAGGCGCCGCGGCCGCCCTCCGCACCGCGGCGGCCGAGCGGCGCGTGACGGCGGTGGTGTCGCGCGGGGGCCGGCCCGATCTCGCCGGCCCGTCGCTGCGGCACGTGCGCGTGCCGGTGCTGCTCGTCGTGGGCAGCCTCGACGAGGACGTCCTCGAGCTCAATCGCCGCGCCCTCGACCACCTCGGCGGCGCGAAGCAGTTGTCGATCGTCCGCGGCGCGAGCCACCTCTTCGAGGAGGAGGGAACCCTCGCCGAGGCGGCCAGGCTCGCCGCCGAATGGTTCCGTCGCTATCTCGCCCCGCCCCCAGGCTGACACGCTTCGGCGCGGCTCCACCCATCGCCCCACGCCCCGC
>CAWUOA010000168.1:0-6989 GCA_963923225.1 uncultured Planctomycetaceae bacterium | reverse complement strand
GGCCGGTCGTCACGCGGGGGACGGTCGTCACGCGGGGGACGGTCGTCGCCCCGCTTCCCGCCGCCGGGGCGGCGGCCCGGCTTCGCCTCCTCCTCGGTCACCTGGCCGCGCGGGTCGGTGTAGCGGAACGATGCCGAGCCGTCGTCGCGCCACTCGTACTCCACCGTGCCCTTCCGCCCGGCGACCTCGTAGGTCAGCTTCCGCGCGGTCTCCCCGGTCTCCTCGAAGCCGACGATCGTCGCGCCGCGGAGCGGTTCCCCCGCCGGCCGCACCGGACGCGCGGCCGGCTGGGGATCGACCTGGCCGTCGCGCTCGGTCACCTCGCCGTGGAAGCCGCCATTGAGGTAGGGATAGCCCTTCGTGGCGTGGTAGTGGTAGTTCCCGGCCGCGTCCTCGTGGCCGTTGAGCGCGTCGAGACCGGTGACCGGCGAGCCGTCGGGCTCGGTGTATCCGTAGACGGGATAGCCGTCGAGCGCCCAGGCGATCGGCTTCCCCTTTCCCACGGCCGCCTCCAGATGCACCGGAGCGACGTGGTAGTGATAGTCGTCGGCACGGCCGCAGTGGCCGCCGTACTCGTCGAGTTCGCCGATGGCGAAGGCGTCCTCGCCCCGGTTGTTGAGCGGGTTGAAGATCGGCACGCCATTGACCGCCAGCGCGATCGCGCCGCGGAGAAAGCGGTTCTTCGCCGTCGCGGGCTTCTTCGCCGGCACCGGCTCGAGCGGAATCCGCCAGGCGTTGTCGCCGACGTAGGGATGCGGCAGCGGCACCTGCTGCTGCCAGGCGCGGATCCCGACCATCAGCGGATGGTCGGGCATGCCGTGGCTCTCCACGAGGAAGTGGCGGCCGTCGCTGCGCGTGGTGACGGCGCCGCTCTCGACCATCGGTGCGAAAGCGTCGGCGAGCGACACGTCGGCGAGCGCGCCCTCCTTGCCGCGTTTCGGCGCCGCGACGAGCCTCCCGGGTCTCCTCGTGGCGGCCGAGAGCGGGGCGTGTCCGAAGGGGGCGTGGGCGTGCCCATGGCCGTCCTCCTCCCCGTGACCTTCCGGATGGGCGGCGGCGCGATCGGCTCCGCCGACGAGCGACGCGAGCAGCACTCCCAGCGCGAGCGACGCGGCGCGAACGATCGAACGAGCGGGCTTCATGGCTTTCTCCCCGGTTTGTCCTTCGGACGTCTGTTGGCCTTGCCGCCACGCGGCTTCTCGTCCCCCGCCGCCCGCGCGCCCTCGCGGTACTCCGGGTCGGGCTGGGGAATCTGCGCGTCGACCAGCGACAGCCGGTCGGTGAGTCGTCTCGCGAGTCGATCCACGTCCTGCGGCCGGCGCGCGGCGAGGTCGTCGCGTTCCCCGGGATCGGCGGCGAGGTCGAAGAGCTTCTGCGTGCGATCCTCGTAGAACCGCATCAGCTTCAAATCGCCCAGCCGGATCGCCGAATGGGGCGTGTGGCCCGATTGGTAGTGGGGAAAGTGGAAGAGGAGCTCCTCGCGGGCACGCTCGACGCGCCCCTGGCCGCCGGCCGAGAGGAGCGCCGCGAGGCTCCCCCCCTCGAGATTCCGCGGCAACCGGTCGCGGGGAACGCCGGCCCACTCGGCGAAGGTGGGGAGGAAGTCCCAGCCGCCGACCGGCACCCGGCAGATCGCCCCGGCGGCGACGCCCGGACCGCGCACGATGAGCGGCACGCGGATTCCCCCTTCCCACAGCGAGCCCTTGCCGCCGGAAAGGCCGTTGCCCTTTCCCTTGCCCCCTCCCGAGCCGTTGTCGGAGGTGTAGATCACGTACGTCGTGTCCGCCAGGCCGAGCCGGTCGAGGGCGTCGAGGACGCGGCCCACCGCGTCGTCGAGATCCTCGGTGATCGCCGCCACGTCGGCACGTTTGGCGTTGCCCTCGCGCGCGAGCCCGGCGTACTTCGCCTTGGTGGCCGCTCGGGCCAGCTCGGCGGCGTGCAGGGCGTTCCAGGAAAGCTGCACGTAGAACGGCTTCCCGGCGTCGCGGGCCCGGGCCATGAAACGCTCCGCCCGCTCCGCCATCCCGAACAGATCGACGGGGTTGGGATCGGTGAACTTGAACGCCTGCTCGTTGCCCGTGTCGCCGTCGTGCTCGTCGTAGCCGTGCTCGCCCGGGCCTCCGCCGCCGATGTGCCACTTGCCGTAATGGGCGGTGGCGTACCCCGCGTCGCGGAGCAGCTCGCCGATCGTGACCAGCTCGGGAGCGATCGACTTCACGAGCCTCGGCTCCACGAGCATGTGGCCGGTCTCGGGGGGCGCCGCCTTCGTCCAATGCAGCGCCGCCGGAGTCCGGCCGCACTGGATGGAGATCCGTGACGGGGAACAGACCGGCCCCGGCGCGTAGGCGTCGCTGAAGCGCACTCCCGAGAGCGCGAACCGCTCGAGCCGCGGCGTGTGGAACACCCGGTTCGAGGCACCGGGGATGTCGGGCGCCATCGGCACCGAGAGGCCGTCCCAGCCCTGGTCGTCGGCGAGCATGAGGACGATGTTGGGCCGCTCGGCGGCGGAGCAGGGGAGGGGCGCCGCCAGCGCCAGAAGCGCCCAGGCGACCAGCAGCACGCCCACGCACCGCGACGCCGATCGGGCTCTGGCGCCCACGGTCGACCTGGAGGGATCCCTGTTCATCGGTTTTCCGGCCGCGGCCGCTCCTGCTGCCCGCGACGGCCCTGCTTGCCGCCCGGCCCCCGCCCGTCCGGCCCCTTGCCACCGGGGCGCTTCGGCGGCCCTTCCGGCACGACGTCGTTGAGGCCGGTGAAGTCCTCCCGGGCCCTGCCATCGGGCGGCGCCGTCACCACCTTCCGGAACGCCACGACGTTGTCGATCGCCAAATCGTCGCTCCAGATGAAGCGGGCCCCGGCGAAGTCGGCGTCGTAGTAGGGCTGTTTCGGACCCACCTCCTCCTCCGAATACTCCCGCGCCTTCCCCCAGCCGGAGTCGTCGAAGCCGACGGCGAACCAATCCTCCGGCAGCGGCTCCTCCTCGACGCGCGGGTTCTTCGTGTCGCCCCCCACCGGCCCGCGCGACACGCACCGGGCCTTCCAGGAGGCGTCGGTGACGGTGCCGTCGGCGAACTTGAGGACGAAGCCGGCGTCGCCGACGTTCGTGTTGGCGTATTCCATCCCGGTCTTCGGATCGAAGTTGTCCTTGGCGAGGACGGCGATGGTCATCGGATAGGAGGGGAGGAGATCGATGGAGACGACGTTGTGGGGAATGAACCGGATCGGATCGACCGCCACGAGCTCGCCGTTGATCCAGAGCATGAACCAGTTGTCGGCGTAGACCTCGCCCCGGATCGTGTCGTCCATCGTCGGCTTGCGCATCGGACGACCGGGAGCGCGGGCCGGCGCCGGCTCCTCGGCGGGCAGGCAGGCGACGGCGCCGAACAGGCCGAGGAGCAGCGCCGCGGAGCGGATCGCGCCCGGGGAGGGTGAGCGGGGAGCCATGGGTGCCTCTGGAAAGGAAACGCGGGAGGGAATCACTCCCAGTCGATCGGACGGTCGGGGGAGTGGTGGGACTGGTGGCCGAAGAAACCCGGGTCGAGGGGAGCCCGCGAGACGAGCTCGAGCGCCACGCGCTCGGGTCCGGCCTCGGCCGGCGCCGTGCCGTCGACGTCGCGGCCGAGCCCCTCGAGATCGATCTGCAGCGGCGTGCCGTCGGCGCCCACGAGAATCGTGACCCGCTCCGGCCCGGTCCGCCGGTTCCCGCGCCGCTCGGCCACGAGCCGGCGCGAGCCGTCGGAAAGCAGCGGGTCGAGCCGCAGGTCGTAGCCGCGTCCCAGCCGCAGCAGGTTCTCGGGGAGGGCGATGAAGGGAATGTCGGCCTCCTCTCCCGGCACTCCGCGACGGAAGCGGGCGGTGTCGCGGCTGAGGTGGACGTGCCCCGTCGGCGGCACCGACCAACCGATCGTGCCGTCGCAGCCGTTGACGAACAGCGTGCCGTCGCCGAAGGAGCGCTCGAGCACGAAGCGGGCGGTGCCGCTGACCCACAGCCGGGCCCCGTCGACCCCCGGCTTCCGGCCGTCGGAATCACTCGGCACGACGCCCGGCCCGCCCGCGCCGGGGTCGAGGACCCGCACCACGAACTCCCGGTCGCCGGAAGCGATCGCCCGGGCCACGCGCTCGAGCGTCGCCGAGGCCGAGGCCTCGGTGGCACGCGTCAGGAAGGCCGCCGCCACGACCAGCGCCGCCAGCGCCGCCGGCAGCACGAGCCACGCCGCAGGCCGGCGGCTCCGGGCCGGCGCCCGCGGCGGCTCGGGCTCGGGCGGCAGCAGCGTCTCCGCGCCCGAGCGCGACAGATCGCGGAGCCGGTCGTGGACGAGCGTGGCCCGGGCCATCGTCGCGGCGGCGGCCCGGTCGGCGGCCACCAGCGCCCCCAGACGCCGCACCCCGGCCTCGTCGAGCGTGCCGTCGAGCCAGCCCTCGACGAGACGGTCGAGCTCGCCCGGCGGAAGCTCCCCATCGGGCCGGTCGTCGAGCGGTGGCCGCCGCGAGTCGCTCATGCGGGCGCTCCTCCCGCTTCGATGCAGGCCCGGAGGGTCGCGCGCACGCGCTCGAGGGCCTTGGCCACCGTGTTGGCCTGCATCCCCAGGCGGGCCGCGATCGCCGCGGGCTTGAGATCCTCGCGGTAGCGGAGATTGCACAGCTCGCGGGCCCGCCCCTCGAGCCGGGCGAGACATTCGGCGAGCCGGTCGAGACGGGAATACTCGGCGGAGGGGATCTCGGCGAAGGCCACGGCCAGGCTCTCGACGGCGGCGGTGTCGAAGACGAGCCGCGACCGCTTGCGCGAACGGAGCCAGAGGCCGACCTTGTTGCGGGCGATCCCCATGGCCCAGGGGACGAAGGGACGGACCGGGTCGTAGCGGTCGTGGCTCTCCATCACCGCCACCGCCACCTCCTGGAGGAGGTCGTCACGCTCGCGGAAGTCGCGGACCACCGCCGTGAGGAACGCGGCCACGGCGGGCTGGGCGAGCGTCCACTGACGCGTCACGTGTCGCAGGGAATCGTCCATCGACCGGCCTCCGCCCATTCCTTATCCGCCGGGGGAGAATCGTGACAGAAAAAATCTCAGGAGGGTCCGGGGCCCGTCCGATCGGCTTCCGGCACGGGCCGCAGCCGCCACCACCCCGCCAGCCCGCTCCCGATGCAGGAATGGACGACGCTCGAGATCGCGCACGGCACGGCGGTGAGCGGCTCGGCCGGGAAGTGTTTCTGGGCGAGGACCACGCCGAGGCCGGAGTTCTGCATCCCCACCTCGATGGAGATCGTCCGGGCGACGGTCTCGTCGAAGCCGAAGAGCCGAGCCCAGGCCCACCCCACGCCGAAGCCGATCGCATGGACGAGCACCACCGCCCCGAGGAGTCGCGGGCCGGCCGCACGCACCGCGGCGGCGTTCTGCCCGATCACGCTCGCACACACCAGCGCGATCGTGACCACGCTCACCAGCGGGGCCACCGGCAGGACGCGCCGCACCACCCCCGGGAGCCAGCGATTGACCGCCACGCCCGCGGCCACCGGCAGGACGACGACCTGCAGCGTCGAGACGAAGAGCCCCGCCGCGTCGACCTCGACGAGCCGGCCGGCGAGGAGCTTCGTGAGCAGGGGCGTGAGGATCACCGCGGCGAGCGTCGTGCAGGTGGTCATCACCACCGAGAGGGCCACGTCGGCGCGGGCGATGTAGGTGACGACGTTCGACGCCGTCCCCCCCGGGCAGCAGGCGACGAGCATCAGCCCCACGGCGTAGGGCGTGTCGAGGCCGAGCGCCGTGGCCACGAACCACCCCGCCGTGGGCATGATCACGAACTGCCCGAGGAAGCCAGCCACGACCGCCCCGGGGCGGGTGGCCACACGGCGGAAGTCGTCGAGCGAGAGACCGACGCCCATCCCGAGCATGATCAGCGCGAGCCCCGCCACGATGGCGTTGCCGCGGAACCAGGTGAAGAGGGGCGGGTGGACCAGCGCCAGGCCACAGGCGGCGAGGACCCACAGCGGAAAGGCGTTGGCGAGCGAGTCGAGGAGTTTCATGGGCATGTCGGAGGGATGGGACGGCCGATGGGAGCGGTGCGGCGGGAGTGCCTATCCTCGTTTGCCGACGAAGAGCACGTGCGAGGCGCGCTTGGCTCCGGGGTGGGGGAGGACCCGTTCCAGGGTCACCTCGAAGCCGGAGTCGGCGAGGAGCGACTCGAAGGCCCGGTCCTCGTGCGCCGACCACCAGACGGCGAGCCCGCGGGGGGCGAGGCTCTTTCGCACCAGGCCGACCCCCGCGGCCCGGTAGAGGCGTTCGTTCGTCGCCGTGGTCAGGGCGCCGGTGCCGTTGTCGACGTCCATGAGCACCGCGTCGAAGGCACCGGGGCTGTCGGCGACGAGCGCCGCCACGTCCCCCTCGACGACCGTCACGCGCGGGTCGGCGAGGCAATCGGCGGCCAGGCCCGTCGCCGGATCGCGGTTCCAGGCCACGACCGCCGGAAGGAGCTCGGCGACCGTCACCGCCGCCCCCTCCGGAAGGCCCTTCAGGAGCGCCCGGAGCGTGAACCCCATCCCCAGTCCACCCACGAGGACGCGCGGTCGGGGCGAGCCGCCGAGGGCCTCGACGGCGATCTCGCCGAGGCGATCCTCGGAGCGGTGCTGGCGCGACGACATCAGCTCCACGCCGGCGACGCGGATGATCCGGTCGCGGTCGTGGGCGAGCAGTTCCATCCGCTTGCCGTCGGGAGTGGTGGTGGCCCCGAGGAGCACCGTCGGCTTCATCGCTTCCCCCGTCGGCCCGCGGACACCAGCGCGATCTTCTCGCGCCGGGAGAGACGCTTGATCGCCGCCTCGCGCTGGAGCGCCATCCCCTGCGATCCCGCCGGCTCACGGTGGACCACCTTCACCGGCAGCCGGCTCCGCGTGTAACGGGAGGCCGTGCCGGCGGCATGGGCCGCCAGACGCCGCTCCAGATCGACCGTGATCCCGGTGTAGAGCGAGCCGTCGCGGCAGCGGAGGATGTAGAC
>CAWUOA010000167.1:0-7023 GCA_963923225.1 uncultured Planctomycetaceae bacterium | reverse complement strand
CGAGACGAGCGTCTTGCCGTGGCGGCGGGTGTTGCAGGCGATGAGCGTGTTGGCGGCACGGATGATCTCGGGGGTGGAGCGGTAGTTCTCCTCGAGCCGCACCGTCACCGCTCCGGGCCAGCGCCGCGGGAACTCGAGGATGTGCGAGATCTGCGCGCCACGCCAGGCGTAGATCGACTGGTCGTCGTCCCCCACCACGCACAGGCTGCGGTGGTCACGGGCGAGGCTGGCGAGGATCCGCTCCTGGATGGCGCTGGTGTCCTGGTATTCGTCGACGAGAAGGTGGTCGAAGCGGCCGGCCTCCTCGCGGCGCACCTCCTCGTGGTTCGAGAACAGCTCCTCGACCAGGAGGAGGAGATCGTCGAAATCGACGGCGCCGGCCGTGCGCAGGGCATGCTGGTAGCGCCGATAGCCGGCCGCGGCGAGCGTCCAGTGCTCGGGCGCGTCGGCGGCGAGGGTCGCCAGGGCGTCGTCGGGGCGGACCGCGGCGCTCTTCCAGCGGCTCACCCGGTCGACGAGGTCGCCGGGCGAGAGGGTGGTGTCCGGGACCTTGATCTCCTTGAGCACCTTCCGCGCCGTCGTCTCCTGTTCCCCGCGGTCGATGATCGCGAAGCGTTCCGGATAGCCGAGGCGCCGGGCATGGCGGCGGAGGATGCGGACGCAGAGGGAGTGGATCGTGGAGATCTCCGGCAGTTCCTCGCGGCCGTCGCTGCCGCGCTTCGGCTTGAGCTGCGCCTTGGCCCGCGCGAGCATCTCGCGGGCGGCCTTGTTGGTGAAGGTGACCGCGAGGATCCGCGAGGGCCGCGTGCCCCTCCACACGAGATGGCCGATGCGGGCGATGACGACGCGCGTCTTGCCGGTTCCCGCGCCTGCGAGGACCAGCAGCGGCCCGACCGGCGCCTGCACCGCACGGCGCTGGGCGTCGTTCAGGCCGGTGCCGGTGCGCGAGGGAGCGTGCGGGGCGGCGGCGCGCGGGGGCGGCGCCTCCGCGGCGGTGGCGAAGGGATCCGCGGGCGTCCCGTCCCCCGGGGGCCCCGCATGAGTCTCCGCGCCGGCGGCCGCCGGCGGCGACTCGGCGATGTCCTCGTGCGGCGAGTCGTCGGCGGGGGGGGGCGTGGGTGAATCGGTCACGTCGCGAGACATCCGTGCTCGGAGGTGCGAAGCGGCAACGTCGCCGGGGAGCGGCGCCCGGGGCCGGGGAGCCCGAGAAGGCTCGGGGGGCGGGGGAGCCTACCACACCCCCGAAACGCTCCAAGCGGCACCGCCGGAGACGCCGTCCCGCGCGTGGCGCGAGGTCGGCTTGACGCCCCGCGACAGCGTGGTTTCTATTTTCTCTTTTCCCCTCCGTCGCCAGGACGTCCAGCCCCATGAAGAAACGATCGTCTCGCCCCGGCGACCGCCGCAATCACGAGCGTCGCTTCGCCGAGCGGCAGGTGGAACGGGGCGAGGATGACCAGAACCTGGCGACGCGCGAGGGCCGCTCGGTCCAACTGCCCCTCGTCGGCGATGCCGAGGGGGAAGTGGCCGAAGAGCTCGAGGGGAACGCGCTGGCCGACTGGATCGGCCGGTTCGTCGACGCCATCCAGCCCCATCTCCGCGTCATCGGCCTGGGGCTCGTCGGCCTCCTCCTGGCCGCGGTCGCCTGGATGTGGATGAACCAGCAGCGCGGGGCCCTCGAGGCCCAGAGCTGGAACGACTATCTCGCCGCCTTCACCTCCGAGGACCCGACCGCCTTCGACGCCGTGGCCAAGACCCATGCCGGTTCGGCGGCTGCCGATTGGGCGAGGCTGATCCAGGCGGAGATGGCGCTCAACGAGGGCGCGCGGCTGCTGTTCGTCGACCGGGGCCAGGCTTCCCCCAAGCTCCAGGAGGCCGCCGACGTCTACGGCGAACTTCTCGTCCGCCGCCCCAGGGGGCTTCTCGCCGAGCGGGCCACCTTCGGCCTCGCCAAGGCCAACGAGAGCCTCGGGCGGATCGACGATGCCCGGTCGGGATACGACGCGGTCGTCGCCGACTATCCCCAGGGCGTGCTCGCCGACCTGGCCCGCCAGCGAGCCAAGGCCCTCGCCGCTCCCGACGCGAAGGATTGGTACGGCTGGTTCGCCTCGCAGCCACTCACGCCTCCCACGCCGCCGGCTGCCGATGGCCCGATCCTCGGCCTGCCCGGCGACGGCGTGCCGGCCGGGGGGGCTCCGGGCCCCGGCATCGACGTCACCCCCGCCGGCACCCCGCCGCAGGAGTGACCGTCTGGAAACGCCCGCGGGCCCGAACGAGCCGGCAGGATCGGAAGGGGAGCACTTCCCCGACGACGATCTCGTCGCCCCCGCGGGGGCGGCCGTTCCCCTGCCGGCGTCGCCGGCTCCTCCGCCGCCGGACGGCGCGCTGAATCCGGGGAGCGTGCTCCGGCTGGCCGTCGCCGCCGAGGATGCCGGCAGCCGGCTCGACCAATTCGTCGTCCGTCACGCCGGGGGCCAGAGCCGCTCCGCGGTGGCCCGCGCGATCCAGGCCGGTGCCGCGCGCGTCGACGGCGTGGTGGCGAAGGCGTCGCACCGGCTCGAGCCGGGGATGACGGTCGCCTACACGGTGCCGGAGCCGCCACGGGCGGGCCCGGAGGCGGAGGAGATTCCGCTCTCGTTCCTCCACGTCGACGAGGCGATGGCCGCCGTCGACAAGCCGGCCGGCATGGTCGTCCATCCGGCGAAGGGGAACTGGAAGGGAACGCTCGCCGGGGCGCTCTTGTGGCATCTCGGAAGCCCCGGCGCGGCGGGGAGCCCGGGCCTCTCGCAGGCCGGCGGACCGACGCGGCCGGGCATCGTCCATCGCCTCGATCGCGACACCAGCGGCGTGATCGTCGTCGCCCGCACCGAGGCGGCGCACCACGCGCTCGCCCGTCAGTTCGAGCGGCGCTCCACCGAGAAGACCTACCTGGCGATCGTCCAGGGTGAGCCTCGCTTCGATCGCGACGAGATCGACCTCCCCATCGGCATCCATCCGTACCAGCGCGAGCGGATGGCGGTCCGTTCCGACCACTCCACCAGCCGCGATGCGGTGACGCGTTACGAGGTGGTGGAGCGATTCGGCAGGGCAGCGCTGTTGCGGGTGACCCCGAAGACCGGCCGCACGCACCAGATACGGGTCCACCTCGCGGCTCTCGGCTGCCCGATCCTCGCCGACGCGCTCTACTCCGGCCGGTCCGTCGTCGACCGGTCGTTCCTCGGTCTCCGGGGTGCTCCCGAGGCCCTCTTGTCCCGGCAGGCGCTCCATGCGGCGTCGCTGGCGATCGACCACCCGGTGACCGGATCCCGCCTGCTCCTCGAGGCCCCGCTGCCCGCCGATCTGACCCGCTTCCTGGCGGTCCTCCGCGGCGGGTGAGGCTCCCGCACGTTGTCGCCGCGGCGGGCCTCGCCTATTCTCGCTTGCGAGGGGAACGTGTTCCCCGGGGAGGCGAGGCGGAGGGTCCGAGGGTGCGCACGAGTGGGGGCGGTCGCCGTGCCGTGGCGACGATGCTGCTGCTGGGAGCGGCGTCGTTCGGAGGCGGCTGCGCCGAGAAGCAGGCGCCGGTCGCCGCCGGTCCGGCGCTGCCGGGCCCCGAGGCCCCCGCGGCGAGGGCGGAGAGGGGGGAGGGCCGAGCCGAACCCGCCCCCGCGCCGCTCCCCGAGTCCTTCGACGCCCTCCGCGCCGAGACGCTCGAACTGGCCGCCGCGACGCGCCGCCGGCACGGCGACACTCCGGCGACGCTCGACCTCGAGGCCTCGATGCGGGCGCGCTACGGCGACCTCGCCGCGGCCGCCGCGCTGTGGCAGGGCTGGTTGGTCACCCATCCGGAGACGCCCGAGGCGGACTTGTGGCTGGGCAAACTCGCCCGCGAACGGGGCGAGGACGACGAGGCGATCCGCCACTTCCAGCGGGCGTGGAAGGCCCGTCCCGAACTGCCCGGGGCCCAGGTGCTTCTCGGCGCGGCGCTGGTCAACGCCGGCCGGCCGGAGGAGGCCGTCGAGGTCCTGTCGCGCGAGTTGCCGAGCACCGCGGGAAACCCGAACCGTTCGATCCTCCTCGGCCATGCCAGACTGCAGGCGGGAGACGCCGCCGGCGCCCGCGAGGCGTTCGAGCGTGCGGTGGCCATCGCCCCCGCCGCGCATGCGATCTTCGGCCTGGCGACCGCCTGCGCGCGGCTGGGGGACGAGGAAGCCTCACGCCGGTACATGCGCGAGTTCGCGGCGCTCAAGGAGAAGGGGCTGGAGAACGATCGGGCCCATGCCGAGACGCGTCTCGACGATCTCCCCTGGCTCTCCGGCGTCGCGGCCCGATGGTACGCCGCGGCAGGCAGGATCGAGGCCCTCAACGGCGAGCCGGCGTCCGCCGAGCGGCATTGGCTGCGGGCGCTCCAGTTCGACCCCGCGCAGCGCGAGGCGGTCACGGAACTGGCCGCGGCGTGGCGGCGCCGCGGTCGCGACGCCGACGCGGCGCGGCTCATCGAGCGGGCGCGCTCGCGGGCCCCGGCCCCGGCGGAGGAGTGACGCGATGCATCGCACATGGTTCCGCCGGCTCGTCGCCGGACCGCTCCTGGCGATGGCGATCGCGGGCACGCTCCCCGCCGCGGACGACGCCGCGCCGATCCGCTTCGAGGAGGTGACCGCCGCCACCGGCATCGCCTTCGTCCACGACGACGGCTCGGGCGGACGGCGCTACATGCCGGAGATCGTCTCCGCCGGACCGGCGACCTTCGATTACGACCTCGACGGCCGCATCGATCTCTGGCTCCCCAATGGCGCCGACCTCCCCGGCACGGATCCCCCGCGCCGGCCGCACGCGATGCTCGCACGGAATCTCGGCGGCTGGCGCTTCGCCGACGCGACGGGCCAGGCGGGGATGTTCCACGAGGCCTTCGGCGTGGGGGCGACCGTCGGCGACGTCGACGGCGACGGCTTCCCGGACCTGTACGCGAGCAACTTCGGGCCGAAGCGCCTGTGGCGGAACATGGGGGACGGCACGTTCGTCGACGTCACCGGGTCCGCCGGGGTCGGCGACGGCGACAAACTCGGCGCCGGCGTGGCGATGCTCGACGCCGACGGCGACGGCGACCTCGACCTGTACGCCGCCAGCTACGTGCGATTCTCCTTCGAGGGGCACGTCTCCCCGAAGATCCGCGGCGTGCCGGTCTACCACGGCCCGCGCGACTACGAGGCCTGGCCCGACACGCTCTTCCGCAACGAGGGGGACGGGACGTTCACCGACGTCGGGGCGGAGTGCGGTATCGGCGCGGTGGCCGGCGCCGGGATGGGGGTGGTGTGCCTCGACGCCGACGACGACGGCGACACCGACGTCTTCGTGCTCAACGACGTGGCGGCGAACTTCCTCTTCCGCAACGACGGCGCCGGGCGGTTCACCGAGGCGGCGCTCGAGGAGGGGCTGGCCTACGACGCCCTCGGCCAGGCCAACGGCAGCATGGGGGTCGACTGCGGCGACGTCGACGGCGATGGCCGGCTCGACCTCTTCGTGACGACGTCCCAGGGGCAGCGTCCCGTCCTCTTCCGCAAGCTCGACGGCCCCGGATTCGAGGACGCCACCGCGCGCTTCGGCGCCGCGGCGGGGACGCTGCGCTTCGTCAAGTGGGGGACGGGGATCGTCGACTTCGACGCCGACGGGCGGCGCGACCTGTTCACCGCCTGCGGGCATTTCAACGACCTCGTCGACCGCCACGGGGACGCGAGCGCCTACCGCAACCACAACGTGCTCCTGCGGGGCGCCCCGGGCCGCTTCGTCGACGTGTCGGCCGCGGCGGGGCTGCACGACGTCGCCCTGCACAGTGCCCGCGGTGCCGCCTTCGACGACCTCGACGACGACGGGGACGTCGACGTCGTCGTCCTCAACTCGCGCGAGGCCCCGACGATCCTCCGCAATCTCGACCGGGAACGGGGGGGAGCGAACCATTGGCTCGGCCTGCGCCTCGTCGGCACCCGGGGCAACCGCGACGGCGTCGGCGCGAAGGTGATCGTCACGGCCGGGGGCCGCGAACGGGTCGACGAGGTCCACTCCGGCCGCGGCTACCAGGGGCACTGGGGGAGCCGTCTCCACTTCGGCCTGGGGGAAGCCGGCGCCATCGAGCGGGTCGTGGTCCGGTGGGTCGGCGGCCGGACCGAATCGTTCGCCGTCGCGGGCGTCGATCGGACGGTGACGCTCAAGGAGGGGGCGGGGGAGCCGGCCGGCGATCCGACGGGGAATTGATGGCGGGCGGGGCCGTCCGCTCGGCGGCGTCGCACTCGACGATGGCCCGCGCGAGGGTCGAGTCGACGACGCGCGACAGTGCCACCACGAACCCCGCCGCGCCGTCGCGCCATCCCCCCTGGAGGATCCACGCCTTGGCGAAGGCCGCGAGCCCCCGTGCCGGGAGCAGCCAGGCGGGCGTACGCTCGCGCTTCGAGCGGAGGATCTCCGCCTTGGGGACGGCGTAGCGGGCGGCGCGGGCGATGACGTCGTCGCAGCCGGTGAAGCTGTGGTGGAGGATCGAGCCGGGGGCGGTCCGGGGGGGCGTCGACGACGAGACCCGCTCGTGGACGCGGTGGTCGGTGAAGCCCGCGTGTCCGCGGTGGAAGAGCCGCAGCACCCGCTCTCCCCCCCACGGCCCGTGGCGCACCTCCGTGCGGCCGACGAAAGTCCGCCGCCGCCACTCCCAGCAGACCCGGGGATCGGAGAGGTCGAGCGTGGCCAGGCCCGCGGAGGCCTCGTCGTCGAGCGCCTCGTCGGCGTCGAGCGAAAGGATCCAGTCGTGGGCGGCCAGTTCGCACGCGCGACGCTTCTGGGCCCCGAAACCGAGGAAGGGTTGGTGCTCCACGCGGGCGCCGCGGGCGAGGGCGATCGCCACGGTGGGGTCGGTCGAGCCGCTGTCGAGGACGAGCCGTTCGGCGCAGCCGCGCGTTGAGTCGAGGGTCGCGCCGATTCCGGACGCGGCGTCGCGCGTGATCACGACGCAGGTGATCGGAAGCGAGCCCGCGGCGGGGGGGGCGGGGGAGGTCATGGCTGCCG
>CAWUOA010000166.1:0-7046 GCA_963923225.1 uncultured Planctomycetaceae bacterium | reverse complement strand
ATCATGACGTCGACGAGGATCGCCGAGGCGACGAACGCCGCCAGCGCCACTCCCGGCCAGAGAATCTGCTCGATGGAGTCGAGCGGCGGGAACAGGGGTGCCGTTTCGTCCATGCTCACGCACTCCCCTTGGAGCCGGCGACCAGGGGCCCGCCGTCGGGCCCGGTTTCTTCGGCGATGACGGACCGCAGGGTGGCGAGCGTCGCTCCGCGGTCGCCTCGGTCGATCGCCGCCTCCAGATCCGCCAGGCTCCCGCGTACGGCGGTCAACGAACGGGACGATCTGGCGACGCGATGCAGCGAACATCCGTCGACCGGATGCCGAGCCTCGTCGTCGAAGAACAAGTCCTCGGCCAATTTCTCCCCCGGCCGCGGCGTGCCGTACTCGATCCTCACGTCGGCGAGGGGGATCCGCTCCACGAAGGCGATCGCCTCGACCAGGTCGAGGATCCCCATCGGCGGCCCCATGTCCGGGACGACCACGTCCCCCGGCTTCCCGACGGCGCCTGCGACGAGCACGGCCCGGGCCGCTTCCTGCTCGGTGACGAAATGCCGGGCCATCCCCGGGTGGGTGATGGTGATCGGACGTCGAGCGTGCATCAATCGCGAGAAGAGCGCGGCGGCTCCACCGCGCGATCCCAGCACGTTGCCGATCCGGACGACGACGAAGCGCGTGGTCGCCTCACCGGCGAGAGCCTGCAGGAACCGCTCGACGAGGAGCTTGGTCGCCCCCAGGACGCTCGCCGGCTTGACGGCCTTGTCGGTCGACGTGGCGACGAACGTCTCCACGCCGTGCTTCTGGCACAGATCGGCGAGCGTCACGGTGGCGAAGAGGTTCGTCTCGATCGCCTCTTCCGGATTCGCCTCGAGCGTGGCGAGATGATTCAGCGCCGCGGTGTGGATCACCACGTCGGGGGACTCGCGGGCGAGAATCTCCGCGACCCGCGAACCATGGCCGACGTCGGCCAGCACCGTCTCGACGGGGAACGAGCCACCGGCGGAGGCCTGCAATTCCGCCCCGAGCGCCACCAGCGCCCGCTCCGAACGGTCGAGGAGGACGAGCTTCGCCGGGCCGAAGGAGAGGATCTGCCGGCACACCTCGGCGCCGACCGTGCCCGCGGCGCCCGTCACCAGGACCGTCCGGCCTGCGAGCCAGCGGGCGACCGCCGGATCATGGGCCACGAAACGCTCCTCGACGCGTGGAATCAGGTCCCTGATCTCCACCCGCCGGACGAGGAACGCCCCGGCTTCGGCGGAGCCCCCACCCCGCTCGGCGATCCCGACCTGGATCCGTCGCGCTTCGCATTCGTCGCACAGACGCCGCAGCCGGGCGCCGAACAGGCACCCTCGGCGCACGATCACCTCTCCCACGCGCAGACGCTGGGCGCACGGGGCCGCGTCGTCGATCGCGCCGATGACGCGCGAGCCGGCCAGACGCGTCCCGTACGCCGCAGGATCGTCGTCGAGCAGCCCCGAGACCGCGTACTCGCCGCCGCTGCGCGTGCCGAGCCCCTCGGCGATCGCCACACCCTCGGGCGAGGCGTCGATGAACAGCGCCGCACGGCGCTGGCCCCGAGGATTCACCGGCATCAGCTCCTCGTAGACGCTCCGCGCGGTCGCCTGCATCCCCCCGACGGCCAGGAGGGTGAACGCCCAGTCGAGGAGGATCACCGTCCGCGGAATCTGGACCCAGTCGGGGAACACCTTCGGAAAGTAGAAGTTCACCGCCACGAACACCAAAAGCGCGGTCGTGGTGGCCCGCACGAGGCTGCTCAGGTCCTCGAAACGGATCGCCCGTACCGGCTTGTGACAGATGCCGCGAACGTAGAAGATCGCCAGCTTGCAGGCGACCACCCAGCCGATCGTCTGCACGATCGTGTTGGCGTCGGCCCCGCGGAGCAGCAACTCGCTCCGGATGAAGAACGCGGCGAGATAGCATGCACCGAAGACGAGCGCCAGCGCCCCGGCGATGACGATCGACTCCCTCGTCGGCCTTCGGGCCCGCAGCCTGGCCCGGATCGCGACCGCGGTCGATGCGAGGAACGAGAGGGGCATGAGGGGCCAGGAGCGCGGGGGACGCGGTGTCTTCGGCCGCTCCGTCCGCCCCCTCGAAGGAAGGGAGTGCGGTGGCACCGATCCCTCCAGAATCGGCACCGCTCACCAGACTGTCCAGTGGGCCCCCCGTTCAGGCGGTCCGAATCGTCGCCGCAATCGTGCGGCCCAGCGGGGCCCGGGGAGGCACACCCCACCCGGCCGTGTCACGGCTCGTCGACCTCGAACGCCCGGTCCATGAGCTTCGGGTCGCCGGTTTTCAGCCCGTAGAGGAACCAGCGCTGCCGCTGGGCGCTGGTGCCGTGGGTGAAGGCGTCGGGGACGACGTAGCCCTGGGCCTGCCTCTGGATCTTGTCGTCACCGATCGCCGCGGCGGCGTTGACCGCGTCGAGGATGTCCTGCTCGTCGAGGATCCCGGCGTAGCGGGCGACGTGATGGGCCCACACGCCCGCGAGGAAGTCGGCTTGGAGCTCCATTCGCACCGAGAGCTTGTTGTAATCCCGCTCGGAGAGCCGCTGACGCATCGACTGAACCTGGGCGCTGATCCCGAGCTGGTTCTGCACGTGGTGGCCGATCTCGTGGGCGATGACGTAGGCCTGGGCGAACTCGCCGGGGGCCCCGAAACGACGCTTCAGCTCGTCGTAGAAGGAGAGGTCGATGTAGACCTTGCGGTCGAGCGGACAATAGAAGGGGCCTGCCGCGGCGCTGGCCACGCCGCAGCCGCTCTGCACCTGGCCGGAGAACATCACGAGCTTCGCGGGGACGTACCGGCCGTCGAAGTTCGGCGGGAAGAGCTTTGCCCACACGTCCTCGTTCTCGGCGAGCACGGTGCTGATGAACTTCTTGCCGGCGTCGTTGGCCGGCTTGGCGGGCGCCTGGGCTCGCGGCGCGGGCGCGAGGCCGTTGCCGATCATGGCGGCCTGCTTCGGATCGACTCCCAGAAACATCAGCCCGACCATGAGGAGGAGGGCGAGCAATCCCCCGCCGACCATCGTGGGGGTGCTGACACCGCGACGATCCTCGACGTACTCGCTCTGACGACGGCCTTCCCAGCGCATCTTCTTGTCTCTCGCTCTTTCGTTGTTCGACTGGCCCGGGACCTCCGCTCCGCTCGAGGAGCAGGCCCGGACCGCGCTCACTTTAGCACACCGTCGCCGAATCGGACCGCGTCCGAACCATCCCCGATGGTGGGCACCCCGGGGCCGCGGGCCGAGTCGGCCGGAAGCGCCATACGGAGCGGAGCGGGGGACGGTTCGGCCGGCCGTCGATCATTCCGGCAACGGCTTGCCGTTGGTCTCCGGCGCGAAGGGGAGCACGGCCAAACCGAGGAGGAAAACACTGCACATCACCAATCCCGCCGGGCGCATGGGCTCCGGCGAGGTGGCGAAGACCCCCGAGGTCAGCTGGCCCAGAAGGAACGGCCCCCCGGCGGCGATGAAGCGGCCGACGTTGTAACAGAAGCTCGTGCCGGTGCTCCGCAGGCGGGTGGGGAAGAGCTCCGGGAGATAGATGGCGTAGCCGGCGAAGAGCGAGAGCTGGCAGAAGCCCATGATCGGCAGCATCCACCAGATGTCCGAGGGCTTGGAGAGGAAGCGGAAGACCATCGCCGTGGAGAGCATCGCGGCCAACAGCGCGATGGCGAAGAAGGGCTTGCGGCCGATCCGCTGGCACAACGGCGCCGCCAGCAGCATGCTCGCGAAGGCCCCCACCTGGATCATCATCGAGGAGAGTCCCTGGTACTTCGTCAGCTTTCCGGCGAGCGCCGCCCCGGAGAGGCCCTCGGCGACGAACTGTTTCTGGAACACGCTCCGCACCAGATCGATCGAGAAGAAGGCGATGCCCCACAGCCCGATGACGCCGGCGCACGCCAGGAGCATGCCGACGATCGCGTTGCGGCGCCAGCGTGGGTCGGCGAAGAGGGCGCCGTAGCCGCCGAGGGCCGGGCCGCCGCTGGCGGCGCTCGCCTTGAGCGCCCGCCACCGCTCCGGCTCCTCGAGGCCGGCACGGATCACCAGCGCCAGTACCGCCGGCAGCGCCCCGATGACGAACTTCCAGCGCCAGGGCTCCCAACCGGCGAGCTTTCCGGTGTGGCTCATGATCTGCAATTCGCCCAGCCCGATGCCGATCGCCGCGGCGATGAAATTGCCCACCGCGGAGAGCGCCTGGAGGAGGCCGAGGGCGTGCGGACGGGCCCGGTCGGGCATCACTTCGGCGACCAGCGCCACGCCGACTGCGAACTCCCCTCCCACCCCGAGGCCGGTGATGAAGCGGTAGAAGGCGAAGTCCCAGAATCCCCGCGACAGCGCGGAGAGTCCGGTGCATATCGAGTAGATGACGATCGTGATCATCATCGTCTTGGCACGGCCGAAGCGGTCGCCGATGACGCCGAAGATCAGCCCGCCAGTGGCCCAGCCGAGGAGGAAAATGCAGGTCGCCAGCCCGCCGTAGAAGGCGACGTCCTTGGGATCGGCCGTCCCCGCGCCCCCGAGGAGCGTCTCCATCGCCGGCTTGCGTGCCAGGTTGAACAACTGCTGGTCGAGGCAGTCGAAGAGCCACCCCAGCGCCGCCACCACCAGGACGAACCAGTGGTAGCGGGTCATCCCGGTCCACCAGGGCTTGCCGTCGGCGGGCACCGGATTCCCCTTCGACTCGAAGTGGGGCAGGTCGGCCATGGCCAGGGACTCCTCGGGAACGGTGGACTGGGGGGGCGTGACCGGCGGGCCTAGCGGCGCGCCGCCAGCCCCGCCTCGACCCCCCGCATGTAGGCGATGCTCTCCCGGGCGGCCCGCTCGGGACCGGGAGCATAATCGAACACCTCGACGCTCACCCAGCCGCGGTAGTCGACCTCCCCGAGCGCCGCGAAGATCGGGCCGAAATCGACGCTGCCGAAGCCGGGGCCGCGGAGGTTCGCGTCGTTGGCGTGGAAGTGCTCGAGATCGGCCGCGGAGGCGCGGATGATCCCGGGAATCGGCTCCGCCTCGCTCGACATCGCCTTGACGTCGAGATGGAGGCGCACGTGCGGCGAGCCGATCCCGGCGATCACCTCGCGCGTGACGGCGGCCGTGTTGAGGACGTCGGTCTCGCTCGGCGCGAGCGGCTCGAGCGCCACCACCGTGCCGGTGTTCTCGAGCGCCGGCAGCAGTTCCGTGAACACCCCCCGCAGCCGGTCGAGCGCCTCCTGCGGCGTCGTGCCGGCGACGAGGCTCCGCTGCTGCGGCGACCCGAACACCATCACCCGTCCGCCGAGATCGCGGCACAGGGCGGCAAGCGCCCCCAGATGCTCCACGGCCGCTCTCCGCGCGGCGGCGTCGGGGCTCGTGACGTGGAGACCCTCGGTGCGCGCGAGGAGCCAGTGGAGCCCGATGCACTCGAGCCCGGCGGCCCGGATCGTGTCGGCGATCCGGGCCCGCTCGCCGGCCGACAGCGCCGCCGGACGGGAGCCGAGCGTGAAGGGAGCCACCTCGAGGCCGGAATAGCCCGCCTCGGCCGCGGCGGCGCAGGCCCGCTCGAGCGGCCAATCGACGAAGGTCTCGTTGCAGATCGCGTAGCGCATGGGGGCTCCGTTCAGTCGGCGGGATCGGCCACCACCGCGGGGCGGCCGGTGCGGGCCGAGGCGTAGCACGCGGCGACGATCGCCACGGCCTTCCGCCCCTCGAGGGCGTCGAGCGCGGGGGGCTTCCCCGCGCGGAGAGCCTCGACGAAGGCGGCGAAGTTCCGCGTGTGGCACGAATAGTTGATCGCCATCGGATCGGCCGCGCCGCCGGTGGTGGTGCTCGCGGCGCCCAGCCGGAGGCGCGTCTCCTCGTCGGCGTCGTGCGGTTGGCGGAAGCGCCAGTCGGCCAGCTGCTCCTCGACGATCTCCGCCGTGCCGTCGCGGCCGCCGACGAGGATCCGGCGCATCTGGCCCGGGAAGACGCTCGTGGCGGCGAGGATCTGGCCGAGCGTGCCGTCGCGGAAGCGGAGGATCGCCACGCAGGTGTCCTCGACCTCGAGCCGCGCCGGATCGTGGGCCCGCACCGCCGTCATCGCCACGACCCGCTCCACCGGGTTTTGCCCCGGCGCCAGCCCCGGCATCGTCGCCCCGGCGATCCACTGCAGCGCGTCGACGCCGTGGATCGATTGGTTCATCAGCGCCCCGCCGCCGTCGAGCGCCGCCGTCCCCTGCCACCGCCCCGGGCCGTAGTAGGCGTCGTCGCGCCACCAGGGAACGCTCGCCGAGGCGACGGCCAGCGGCCCGAAGCGCCCCGCCGCGGCCGCCGCATGGACGGTCTGGACGACCGGATTGAAGCGCTGCGGGAAGATCGCCCCCAGGAAGATTCCTCCCCGCGCGGCGGCCTGCCGCATCTGGTCGATGCGACGGAGGGTGATCTCGAGGGGCTTCTCGCAGATCACGTGGACACCGCGGCGGGCCGCGGCGCGGACCGCTTCGAGGTGGGCCCCCGACGGCGTCGCCACCGTCACGAAGTCGGGCTTCTCGCGGCGGAGCATCGAGGCGGCGTCGGCGTACCACCGGCAGCCGAACTCCGCCGCGAAGGCCCGCCCCTTCTCCTCGGTGCGGCAGCAGCCGCCGACGAGCTCGACGCCGTCGAGATCGCCGATCGCCCTGGCGTGCATCCGCGCGATGGCGCCGATGCCGATGATCGCTGCCCGCATCGATTCGTCCCTCCCGCCGCGGCCGCGAAGGCTGCCGTCCGGCGGGGAGAGTGTCGCCCCCGGCGGGGCCCACGGCAACGGTGGGCGGTCACTTCGTGCGGTAGAAGGCGTCGAACAGGCGGTCGTGGACGCGGTGGAGGTGGGACCAGGGGCCGTCGTCGCGGCTGCCGGTCCGGGGGCAGCAGGGGCCTGCGTAGATCGGCCCGTCGGTCGGCTCTCCCGCGACGCCGACCAGGTCGAGCGGGTGTGGCGGCAGGCTCGGGTGGCAGGGGGGCAGCGGGATGCAGGGCTCGATCCATCGCGGCTCGCCGCAGCGATGCAGCGGCTCCGGCCCCGCCGACCA